>DATJXP010000265.1:0-5608 GCA_035500035.1 Candidatus Acidiferrum sp.
TCCTCGCAGACGTACTCGTACATCTTGTAGCCGCTCTTGCGGGCGTACATCCAGGTCCACTGCCACGGTGCCGTCAGGTAATCCGGGTCGGTCACCGTTACTTCATCGACCATGTGGTTGTCGTCGATCAGGTGCAGCCGTTCGCTGATGTGCATGGCCGGCGAATGCGGCACGTTGCGGAACTTGATGTTTTCCTTGATACCGACGGTTTCCATCACCAGCGTGTCGCCTTCCCAGTGGCCGGCGGTGTGGCCCCAGAAGCGTGGCTCGGCGTCTTGCCATTCCGGAAGTTTGTCGTTCAGGTAGATGCGGCGGATCTGCTGATAAGCCTCCTGGATGATGGTGACCTGGCCGTTGCTCTCCAGCACTTCCATCGGAAACATGCCCTGCATCATCGCCGGCATGCCGTCGGGCAGGCAGTGGGTGTAGCCGGACGCGATCGGCTCGCCCTTCTTGTCGGCCTCGGCCAGCTTGGCGCGCAATTGCTTCCACGGCTCGAGGTATTCCGGTTTCAGCGGCGGCTCGCCGATCGGCTTGGGCGGCTCGATGGTACGTTCGAGCGGATCGACCTGGCCCGGGTAGGCGAACCATTTGCCGTCGATGTGGGCCGCCTTCGCCACCGTCGCTGCGGTGGCTTCGGCGCCCTTCGGGGCGGTCGCTGTCGCGACTGGCCCCTCAGCTTTCTGGCAGGCGGTGAGACTACTAACAACTGCGGCCAGCAACGTCAGGCTCAGCGGAAGTGTTTTCATTTTTTGGTCTCCGCCGCTGGCTCATCTCCCGCCAGTTTCGGATCGGGCGGGCCGGCCGGTGCGCCGTTGCCCATCTTGCGGCCATCGGGCAGTTGAATCTGTTTCAGCAGCGCGCCGGGCTGACCCGTGTGCAACGGGGCCACGATCACGGTGATGGTGTCACCCGGCTTGACCATGTTGAAGGTCCAACCGATGCGGCCGAGGATGCTGATGTTGGCGCACTCGATGGTCCAGTGTTTGGGCTTGCCCTTGGCGTCGACTGAGTCCATTTCGATGTAGACGTGCGGGTTGGTCCACGTGAAGCTGGTCACCTTGCCGGAAAACTTCTGCTGGTGCTCCATGTCATACATCGCGAACGAATGGTGAGCCAGGACGGCGGGACTGAAACAGGCCAAGGCCTGCAACAGCGCCAGCGCACCCAGGCAACGGATGAACTTGGTCATAATCTCCCCTACGTGGTTTTCTCTGAACAATGCGCTGAACAATGCGCTCCAGCATGTGGAGCTGCTCGGTCTGGTTCGTGACCTCTGACGAGGCCGGCGTGGTCTGTTGCCACGCCGCCGCAGCATAAACCCCGCCTTAACCAGCAGCAACTACAACAAGGCAGAAAAAAGGAAAGCAAAATGCCCGTTTCCGGTCGGCTTGGATACCCTATTCAATGGTGCTAACTTCCGGCGAAATAGGCGCAAATTGCGCTGATGATTTTTTGCCGCAGCACTATGCTCGAATTCCTCTTCAAGTATCCCCGGCAAGCCTTTGCCGACAGCAGTTTCGTGCTGGCCAGCGGCTGGCCGCTGTGGTTGTTGTACGCGCTCGGCGTAGCGTGCGCGCTGGCGGTAGCCGCTGCCTTATATATGAAGCGTGCCAGCATGAAGTGGTGGCAGCTGCTGATACTCGGCGTGCTGCAAACCGCGATGCTGGCGCTGGTGCTGTTCGTCGTATGGCAACCGGCGCTGGTCAACGAAAGGTTGCTGAAAGGTGAGAACGCCGTTGCGGTAATGCTCGACACCTCCGCCAGCATGGCGGTGGCCGACGGCGACAGCACCCGCATCGCCCAAGCCAAGGCGCTGCTGAAACCCGGCAACCTCAAGCAACTGTCCGACAACTACAAGCTGCTGCCGTACGCGTTCGCCGACCAGGCCCACGCGATCCCGTCGTTCGACGACGCCAACCTGCCGCCGCCCGGCAATTCCACCGTGCTCGGGCAATCGATTTTGCAGGCGTTGCGCGGTGCCGGCAGCGCATCGCTCGGTGCCGTCGTCGTCGTCAGCGACGGTGCCGACAACAACGGCGCCATCAGCCAGCAGGAACTCGGCGAGATCGCCGGCTTCGGCGTGCCAGTGCATACGATAGGCATCGGCCGCGAAACCATGCCGGAAGATCTCGAACTCGAAAGCGTGCAGTTGCCGACCAAGGCGCTACCAGGTTCGACGCTGACCGCGCGGCTCACCATCCGTCACGATGCCGGCGGCACCGCCCGTATCAAGGTATATAAAGGAGACACGTTCCTGTCGGCGCACGAAGTGCCGCTCGACGCTGCGCAGAAGACCACGCAGGCCTTCGTCAACATCGAAGTGCCTGATCCCGGTCAGCTCGACCTGCGCTTCGTGCTCGATCCGATCAACGGCGAGCGCGATCTCGCCAACAACACGCAGAGCCGCGTGGTCGATGTGCCCGAAGGCAAGTACCGCATCCTGTACATGGAAGGCGAACCGCGCTGGGAATACAAGTTCATGCAGCGCGCGCTCGGCGAAGACCCCAGCATCCAGCTCAGCACCTACCTCAAGGTGACGCCGAACAAGTATTACCGCCAGGGCATCAGCGATCCAAAGGAACTCGAGAAAGGCTTTCCCACCGACAAGAAGGATCTCTACCTCTACGACGCGCTGATACTCGGCAGCGTCAACGTCGCCGAGTTCACGCCGGAACAGCAGGAGCTGATCCGCGACTTCGTCAGCGTGCGCGGCGGTACGTTGATGATGATCGGCGGCCTGCACGGCCTCGGCCTCGGCGGCTGGAGCGAATCGGTCGTCAACGACGTGCTGCCGGCGCGGTTGTCGCAGCAGGACAACGCCTTCACCCGCACGCAAGTGCCGGTGGTGCTGACGGCGAGCGGGCGCACGTCGCCGGTATTGAAGTTCAGCGACAACGACGCCGACAACGTCAAACAGTGGAGCGACATTCCGCCGGTGGCGGATTACCAGGTGATGGGCCCGCTGCGCCCGGCCGCCACCACGCTGCTGGAAGTGGTGACCGAAGACAACAAGCATCTGCCGCTGCTGGTGACGCAACCGTATGGCCGCGGCCACAGCGTCATTCTCGCCACCGGCGGCACGTGGCGCTGGCAGATGAACCTGCCGGTCGAGGATCAACGCCACGAAACTTTCTGGCGCCAGCTGGCGCGCGATCTGGTGTCCAACGCACCGCGGCCGTTCGAAGTCAGCGCCACCGCCGATGGCCAGAACATTCACGTGCGCGCCGAAATCCGCGACGCCGACTCGAAAGAAAACCAGGGCGTCGCCGTCACCGCCGTTGCCAGCTCACCCAATGGCGAACTGGTGAACATGGAAATGCTGCCGGTGGCCGGCAAATCCGGCGTGTTCGAAGCTGCCTTCACGCCGAAAGGCGCCGGGTTGTACAGCATCGAAGCGATTTCGCGCAAAGGCGACAAAGTCGTCAACTCGGTGCGCAGCGCCACCCGCTTCGAGCAGAATGCCGAAGCCTTCAACATCCGCCAGAACCGCGCGTTGCTGGAACGCCTGAGCCAGGCCACGCACGGCCAGTACTGGACGCCGGCCGAGTGGAGCAAGATGGTCGATGCCATCAGCTATTCCACCGCCGGCATCACCGAACAGCAGATCAGCTACCTGTGGGATGCGCCGTTCTTCTTCCTGATGCTGGTGCTGTTGAAATCCATCGAGTGGTTGCTGCGCCGCCAGTGGCGCGTGATCTAGGAGAAGGCCATGCTGCGCAAATCCAGACTTGTTGCCGCCTTGCTGATCACAACCGCCGGCTTCGTTCCTGTATTGGCGCACGCGGCGCTGTTCATCACCATCGTGCAGGGCTTGAGCGGGCAACCGCAGTACGAAAAGGAATTCGGCGACGCGCGCCAGAAAATCGAAACCGCCTCGCACTCCATCACCGACAACGACAAGGTGTTCTCGTTCGCCGGCGACAAGGCCACGCGCGCGGCACTGCTGAAGCACTTCGCCGACCTCGGCAAAAAGATGGGCGCCAACGATCGCGCCGCGATCTACCTGATCGGTCACGGCAGCTTCGACGGCGACACCTACAAGTTCAACATCCCCGGCCCCGATCTGACGGGAGAAGACCTCAAGGGCGTGCTCGAGCATCTGCCCGGCAGCAATCACGTGCTGGTCAGCACCGGCAGCGCCAGCGGCGCGATGGTGGAAACGATCACGGGCACCGCCAACATCCGCTCGCGTGGTAAAGCCGACGCCAGCGGCGCCCCGCGTGAGGCCGAAGCGGCATCCGCCGCGAAGGCTCCGAGCAAATACCTGCTGATCTCCGGCACCCGCAACGGCAACGAGCGCAACGCCACCCAGTTCGCACGCTTCTTTGCCGACGCGCTGTCGAGCAAGGACGCCGACGTCAACAAGAACAACAGCATCAGCGTGCAGGAAGCATTCGACTACGCCGACAAGCGCGTCAGCGGTTATTTCCAGGAAGAAGGCAAGCTGGCGACTGAACACGCGCAGTTGCGCGGCGATGGCGCCGCCCAATTGAATCTCTCGCGGCTCAATGCCGCCGAACAGAAAGCCGAGCTGGCCAATGCCAGCGGCAAATTGCAGGAACTGCTGAAGCGGCGCCAGCAGCTCGACGCCGAGATCGAAGACCTGCAAGTCAAGCGCGGCCAGATGAGCAACGCCGACTACGTGGCCAAATTCCAGCAGCTGGTGCTGCAGTCGGCCGAACTGAACGAACAGATCGACGCGGCGCAGAAGCAGGACAAAGGCCTCAAGCCCGCCGTGCCAGCGCCGGTTGCGCCGCCGATTCCGGAGAGCAAAAGTGTTCCGTAAGCCGCGCTGCCCACGCCTGGCATCCGCCGTGGCCGTGGCCACGCTGCTGCTGTGTGCGGGCGCAACGCAGGCGCGCGAACCGCTGTACGGTGCGCTGACCGACCCGGCACTGTTGAAGTGCGAAGACCAGCATTGGCACGGCCATACCAACGAAGCCGGTAACTGCTACCGCGATCTGTCGGTCAACGCCAAGGCGCCCGGCATTCGCGCCGAAGCACTGTGGGCGCTCGGCGATCTGCAAGGCGCCAACGCCGCGTTCCGCCAAGCCGTCGATGCCGAACCGAAGAACGCCATGTTGCGCGTGCGTTGGGGCGAATTGTTTACCCAGACCTACCAGTACGATGAAGCCGACAAGCTGTTCGACGAAGCGTTGGTGATCGACGACAAGAACGCCTGGGCCAAGATTGGCTCGGCGCTGGCGCTCGCCAACGGCGGCGGTGAAGGCAAGGTGGTCGATAAGTTGATGCACGAAGTGATCGACAACGAACTGGCGCCGAAAGGCGCACGCTACCGCGGTTTCCTGACCGCCATCCATTCCGCGCTGAGCAAGGACCGTTTCGACGAAGCGGCCGATGCCATAAAAGAAGCACGCAGCGTCGCGGAAGCAGGCAAGCTGCCGCAACTGGAACTGTATGCGCTGGAAGCGTCACGTCAGTTCATGCTGCTGCAACCGTATCAAAACTACATCGATCAGGCGCTGAAGGAAGATCCTGCTTACGGCGATGCGTGGGCGATTCCCGGCCACTACGCGATGATCACCCGCCGCTATCGCGAATCCGGCACCTTCTACGAAAAAGCCGTGGCGATAGAACCGACGCA
>DATJXP010000266.1:0-3338 GCA_035500035.1 Candidatus Acidiferrum sp.
GGGCAAAGCACAGGAACTCCATGCTGCTCAGATCGGCCATCGCGTAGTTGTTCTTGTTTTTGCCGTGAAACACTTTCTGGATCACGATCAGCGAGTACACCGCCGCCACCACGAGGCCGAGCGCGGCAAATGCGGTTTTCAGGATGCTTACCTGGAAGCTGCCGAGCAGCACCAGGAATTCGCCGACGAAGTTGCCGAGGCCGGGCATGCCGACTGCCGCGACGGTGAAGAACATCGCCATGAACGACAGCTTCGGCGCCACGCCCCAGAAGCCGCCCATCTTGTCCATCTCGCGCGTATGAATGCGATGTTGCAGGCCACCGGCCAACATGAACAATGCAGCAGCACTGAATCCGTGCGCCAGCATCGTCATCACCGCGCCCTGCACTGCCTGGGCATTCCACGCGTAGATACCAAGCAGCACAAAGCCCATATGGCTGACCGAGGTGTAGGCAATCAAACGCTTGAGATCGTTCTGCGCAAACGCCACCTTGGCGGTGTAAAGGATGCTGACGACGCCGAGCGCCATCGCATACGGCGCGAACCCCATGCTTTCGTCCGGGAACAAGGGGACTGCAAAGCGCAGCAAGCCGTAGGCACCCGTCTTCAGCAGCACGCCGGCCAGGATCACCGAGCCCGCCGTCGGCGCCTGCGAGTGCGCATCCGGCAGCCAGTTGTGCACCGGCACCACCGGCAACTTGGTGGCAAAGGCGATGAAGAAACCGAGCATGACCCAGGTGGCGACATTGGCTGGCAACTTGGTGCCGAGCAACTGGAAGTAGTTGAAGGTCAGCGTGTTGGTGCTGTTGTAGTGGAAGTACACCAACAGCAAGATGCTCAGCAGCATCAACAGCCCTGTCACCTGCGTGAAGATGAAGAACTTCATCGCCGCGTATTCCTTGTTCTCGTGGCCCCAGATCGCGATGATGAAATACATCGGGATCAGCATCACTTCCCAGAAGAAGAAGAACAGGAACAGGTCGAGCGACGTGAACACGCCGATGACGCCGGCCAGCGTCCACAGCAGGTTGAAGTAGAAGAAGCCGCTGCGCTCGTGGATTTCGCCCCACGCCGCGCCCAGCGCCATCAAGCCGAGAAATACCGTCAACGCCACCAGCATCAGGCCGAGGCCGTCGACGCCGAAGATGAAGCTGATGCCGAAGCGCGGAATCCAGTCGGCTTTCAGCAGCACCAGCCATTCGCCGCGTTGACCCAGTTGCGCCACCGTGTCGGTGGTGCCGAGGCCCAGCAAGTTGGGCGCCACCAGCATCAGGATGACGAGCACGACATCGATCAGGATCGCGGCCAGCGCGACGGCGCGCGGATGTTCGGCTCCCCTGCTTTCTGCCAGCGCGGCACCGATGCCGCCGGCAAACAGGATGACCATCAACCAGACCAGGATCATAGCAATACTCCAATGCTGACCAGCAGCAGCACGCCGCTGATCATCGTCAAGGCATACCAGCGCAGTTGACCGGTCTGTGTATCGCTGACCAGGCCGTGCAGGATCAACACCAGTTTGGCGAGTCCGTTGTAGAAGGCATCGATGAAATCGCGCCGGTTCAACTTGGCAAGGCCGACGTAAGGGAACACGAACACGCGGTCATACAACCAATCCATGCCCCACTGCGTGAACCAGAAGCGATGCAGCGCGGCACCGAGGCCGGAACCCGCCAGCTTGTTGGTATCGATGATGCCTTTGATGAAGACGAGGTACGCCGTCAACACACCGAGCAACGGCAAGCCAAGCATGACCAGCGTGTAGACAAGCGGGATGTGATGTTCTTCGTGCGCTTCGCCAAAGACCTTGTCGACCGGGATGTGGATGAAGCCGCCGATGATGGACAGGAAGGCCAGTACCACCAGCGGACCTTGCAGATGCAGCCCCATCACTTCGTGGCCGTCGTGGGTTTTCTTGCCGTGGAAGACCAGGAAGTACAGCCGGAAGCTGTAGAGGCCGGTCATGAATGCGCCGGCGACGCCCATCACCCACAAAATGAAACCGCGTTCGCTGGTCAGTGCCGAGGCGAGGATCTCTTCCTTCGACCAGTAGCCGGCAAACGGGAAGATCGCGACCAGTGCCAGCGTACCGATCAGGAACAGTGCGTGCGACCACTTCAGGTCTTTCCACAAACCGCCCATCTTGAAAATGTTCTGTTCGTGGTGCATCGCCAGAATCACCGAGCCGGCGGTGAGAAACAACAAAGCCTTGAAGAACGCATGAGTCATCAAGTGGAAGATCGCGCTCGACCAGGCGCCGACGCCGAGGCCGAGGAACATGTAGCCAATCTGACTGACGGTGGAAAACGCCAGCACCTTCTTGATGTCGCTTTGCGTCAGTGCGGTAAAGCCCGCCATCAGCAATGTGATGCCGCCAATCAGGCCGACCAGGAACTGTACATCGGGCGCCAGTTCGTACAGACCATGCGTACGGGCAATCAAATAGACGCCGGCCGTCACCATCGTCGCGGCGTGGATCAATGCCGAGATTGGCGTCGGACCTGCCATTGCATCCGGCAACCACGTTTGCAGCGGCAATTGCGCGGATTTGCCGACGGCACCGCCGAGCAACAGCAACGTCACCGCCGTCGCCAACGAACCGCCGGAGGCCCACTGCGTTTGCGCGACATGCACGGCATCCTGGATGTTCAGGGTACCGACGCTCTGGAACAGCAGGAACAGACCCAACGCCATCGACGCATCGCCGACACGCGTCACCACAAAGGCTTTGCGCGCGCAGTAACCGTTATATTCGTCGGTGTACCAGAAACCGATCAGCAAATACGAACACAGGCCCACGCCTTCCCAACCCATGAACAGCAGCAGCAGGTTGTCGCCGAGCACGAGGATCAGCATCGCCGCGACAAACAGGTTCATGTACGAGAAGAAGCGCGAGAAACTCGGATCGTCGTGCATGTAGCCGGTGGCATAGACGTGAATCAGGAAGCCGATGCCGGTGATGATGAACATCATCACCAGCGACACGCCGTCGAGATAGAGCGTGAAACCGGCCTTGAAGCTGCCGACGCTCATCCACGTCCACAGCGTCTGCGAGTAGAACGGTATGTCGCGATGCAGGAAGTCGATACCCGCCAGCGCGGCGATCAGGAACGCCAGGCCGATGGAACCGGCGCCGACGACGCCAGCCGGCACCTCCGGCAGCTTGCCCTGCGTCAGCGTCAGAATCAGGAAACCGATCAGGGGGATGGTCGGTACCAGCCACAGTAATTCGAGCATTGGTTGTCTCCCCTAGCCCTTCATCTTGCCCAGGACGTCGAGATCCAGGGTCTTGAAACGTTGAAACATCTGCAACACCAGCGCGAGGCCCACCGCCACTT
>DATJXP010000267.1:0-3096 GCA_035500035.1 Candidatus Acidiferrum sp.
GTGCTGACCGCGGTTGCTTCCCCGTCTGTGCCGCATGTTGTCAGTTCCTTCTACAATTAAGCGAGATCTTTGACGTGACACATTGTTCCCGGCGGCGTGACCGACGCTGCCTTTCAGATCTTCTTCGACACCCCGGCGAAGAAGCCGCGGCGCGGCCCATATTGCGGCGCGAACACGCCGATGCCACTGCCGTCGCGGATGAGGTAGACAGTGTCGAATAAGTTGATGATGTCGAAGCGCACCGTGACGGGCTTCGGATCGTTCGGCAGCAAGAATTCGCGCGCGATCCCGATATTGAATTGGGTGTACGGCGGCACCGTCGAGATATTGGCGTCGCCATCGCGCAGTCCGCTGCCGTAGATCATACTGCCGCTGAGCCTGGTACCGCACCACCACATTCCCGTGCTTCCGGGAGCATTGTCGAAGGTCTCTCCGGCGTATGCCGGCCGGCCGCAGAACTGATAGATGGCGCCGGCGGAGGCGGTGACCAACTGGGTGTGATCGGTGTAGATCCAGTGGGTCTGGAGATACTGGAACTCGGTCAGGCCGCCGAGGTCGGCAAGCGGCGTGTTGCCGAACAGATACTGGTTCGATACGGGGTTGATCGCTTTCTCAGCGCCCACAGCAAGGTTGGCATAGGCCTGAAAATTGCCGCTGTGGAATTTGGCGCTGAGTTCGACGCCTTCGACGACTCCTTGGGCATAATTGAAGGCGCTCAGCACGTACGCCTGGCCGAAAAGGCCATTGTCGATGAGATCGGTCGCCATTTTGTAGTAGGCGTCGATGCCGAGATCGAGGTCGGTACAATTCTTCGCTGCCGGCTTGCTGCACCCAAATGGAATATTTTGATCCACGCCGACGTCGAAATAATGCGACCGCTCCGGCAGCACCGGACTGTTTCCCTGATCGGTAGGCACCGCGGCCGTGGTGTTGTTGACCAAGCCGATATTGACCGGAGCTGCCTCGACCATCACTGGCGGTGTGAAATAGCGGGCATACCCGGCGTGGAACTTCGTGTACTCGAACGGTGTGTAGGTGAAGCTGATGCGCGGGCTGAGCTGGTTGGCGCTGACGAATTGCCACATCTGGTCGAAGCGAAGGCCAGCATTGATGGTGAACTTGTTGGTGACTTTCCATTCGTCCTGCACGTAGACGCCGGCCAGATAACCGATCGCCGAGACATTGTCGGTGACATTGAAAGGTGCATCAACGGCCGCGCCGGCGACGACGGGCTCGACCAGAGAGGAGTTCCCGACAAAAGCTTGTTCGCCACTGACAACAAAGCCGGTGCGGACTGTATGCGCTGGGCTGATCGCATACGAGCCGTCGGCCTGGATGCCGTTGGTGTAGGATTGGCGCACGACGTCTGAGGCGACGCCGTTAATCAGCAAATCGCCAATTGTGTCCGGCGAGTAGTGCAGCTGGTCATAGCGCGTGAAATAAGACACCTGTCCGTCAAAGCCGTTGATCGATCGCTGCAGCGCCAGCACGGCGTATTGCGTGTCCTCGTACTGGTTCTCGTTAAGCTGCGCCGAATTGAACGTGGTCACGCCGAACGCGCTCGTGACACCGCCGTTCAAGCCCACCGGCTGCCCCGGTACGTTAGGAATTTGAAACTTGCTAGTGGAGCTTCCCGCGATCAGACTGAGCCGCGTATAGGGGTCGACGAACGTCGACATATAGGCGAAGCCCTTCTCCTGCTGCGAGAAATCGTGGATCGGGCTGTAGGAGGGGAGCGGATTTTCCAGCCCCTCATTGGTTTGCAGGTAACGGCCGGTGAAGAAGTATTGGACGCCCGGAAAGCAGCCCGACGTTGAGGGCGCCGATTTGCCGACGACCGGCGCAGTCGCGGGGCAAGTGCTGCCGAACGTGCCGCCGTATTGGATCGTCGGCGTGATCGTTCCCTGACTGCCGCCATAAACGCCGACTTCACCGCTGTTGTTGAAAACGTCGGCGCGGGTCGTGATGTCGACGAGGCCCACGGTACGCATTCCGAATTCCGCGGGGAGCGCGCCGGTGATCAACGCGATGCTGCCGATCCAGCTGGCGTCGAGAATGCTGCCGAAGCCGGTCAGACCGTCGGGCAACATCACGCCATTGATGCGAAACTGCACGTTAGCGTGGTCGTTGCGCACGTGAAGCAGGCCGCTGGCGGCGGAATCCTGCGAAACCCCGGGGGCCTGCAACAGGATTTTCTCCACCGGCTGGTTGTCACCGCCGGGAAGTGCCTGGATTGTCGCGTGGCTGATGACGTCGGCCGTTGTGCCTATGGTTGTGTAGAGATTGCTGCGATTGGTGTCGAACGCGTCGGCTTTGGCGTTGAGCTGCGCGGCCGGCGTAACCGGCGCCGCCGTTGGCGGCGCAGCTTGCACGTTCCTGGGACGCGGCTTCGGCTTTTGTTTCGGGGCGCTGACGACGACCTCGGGAAGCGGCGTTTGCGCAGCGGCCATCTCGCTAAAACTCACCAACGCGAGCGCAGAACAGCCGAGGATGTAACCAGGACGGACACGATAGGCACGAACATGCATGACACTAGCCCCTGAAAGTCGAAGGCACCAAGTCGGATGACATCGTCAAAACCCACGGCGTATTGCTGGCCATCAAGCCAACGCGACACGTCGTAGCGCACATGAGATGCTGCGTTTACGTCTTCACGCCGTCGCAGGCGGTAACAAGCGGCGACGCTGAAGATCGGCGACGACTGAAGTCAGGCCAGCGGTGGAGCGCGGGATTGGAAGGCTAATCGCCGGGGCGCAATGAAACCCGTTTCGCCGCGAGCGAAATGTTCAACGACGTGCGAAAGCAACGGCACCGGCAAAACTGGCGCCGCCGGAACGAACGAGCTGGACGCAAGGTAGATGCTGGCGCAGATCGCACAATAATCGTCGCCGTCGTCACCGGGATGCTGCGCAGGAAGCGATTTCGCGCTGTGAACTTGCGGGCCGGAAGCCGCGACCGTCGCATCAATCCGCCGGACCGCGTCGAGGTGCACATGCCCGAAGGAAAGGCACAGTTGCAATGCCAGCGCAGCCAGCGCCAGCCAGCTGCCAATCCTGCGATCATAACGAAGCCAACGCATGAGCGCCTTATCAGCGT
>DATJXP010000268.1:0-7120 GCA_035500035.1 Candidatus Acidiferrum sp.
CAAGGACGGCGAACCGTTGCCGGTGATCGTGCAGAAAACCGGCGGCGGTTATCTGTATGCCACCACCGATCTCGCCGCTATCCAGTATCGCTGCGGCACGCTTGGTGCCGACCGCGTCCTGTACGTGGTCGACGTGCGCCAGAGCCTGCATTTCCAGCAGGTATTCAAGGTGGCCGAGCTTGCCGGCTTCGCCACTGCCGGTTGCAGTCTCGAACACATCTCGTACGGCACCATGATGGGCAAGGACGGCAAGCCGTTCAAAACCCGCACCGGTGACCTGATCAAGCTGATCGACTTGTGCAACGAAAGCATCGAACGTGCCCGTGCCCTGATCGAAACCAAGAATCCCGACCTTGCCGACGACGAGCGCAACGCGGTCGCCCGCGCGGTAGGCATCGGCGCCGTCAAATACGCCGACCTCAGCAAGAACCGCAACAGCGACTACATCTTCGACTGGGACACCATGCTGTCGTTCGAAGGCAATACCGCTCCGTATCTGCTCTACGCCTATGCCCGCATCCGCAGCATCTTCCGCCGCGCCGGCCTCGATCCCGACGCCCGCTACCAAGTGCAGATAACAGCCGTACAGGAACAGGCGCTGGCACTGAAGTTGCTGCAATTCACCGAAACGGTGGAAACGCTGGCCGAAGATTGTCTGCCCAACCAATTGTGCCTGTATCTCTATGAGCTCGCCGGTTTGTTCATGCAGTTCTACGAGGCGTGCCCGGTGCTGAAAGCGAAAGGCTCAGTACAGCAATCACGGCTCGGCCTGTGCCAGCTGACGGCGCTCACGCTGAAACAGGGTCTGGGTCTGCTGGGCATCACCACCGTCGAGCAGATGTGACCGCTTGCAGCCGCTATAATTCCGACCAGTTTTCAACCTTCATCTTCCTGGAACCGCCATGACCACCAAGCCCACGCTGATCTACACGCTGACCGACGAAGCTCCGCTGTTGGCCACTTATTCGCTGCTGCCCATCATCCAGGCCTTCACCAGGAGTGCCGGCATAGTCGTGGAAACCCGCGACATCTCGCTGGCCGGCCGCGCGCTGGCGGTGTTTCCGGACAAGCTGGGCAAGGAACAGTTCCACAGCGACGACCTCGCCTGGCTCGGCAAGCTGGCCACCACGCCCGAAGCCAACATCATCAAATTGCCCAACATCAGTGCGTCACTGCCGCAGTTGAATGCGGCGGTGAAGGAATTGCAGGCCAAGGGCTATGCGTTGCCCGACTATCCGGAAAGCCCGCAGACGCCGGAACAGAAAGAAGCCAAATCGCGCTACGACAAGATCAAGGGCAGCGCGGTGAACCCGGTGCTGCGCGAAGGCAACTCCGACCGCCGCGCCCCCGGCGCCGTCAAAGCCTATGCCCGCAAGCATCCGCATTCGATGGGCAAGTGGGCGTCCGACTCGCCGACCCACGTCGCCCACATGAACGGCGGCGATTTCTTCGGCAGCGAAATCTCGCGCACGCTGACGCAGGCCGACAGCTTCCGCATCGAGTTCGTCGCCGCCGACGGCAACGTGACTGAAATGAAAAAAGCCGCACCGTTGCAGGCCGGCGAAGTGATCGACGCCTGCGTCATGAGCGCGGCGGCGTTGCGGGCCTTCCTGGAAACCTCGATGCAGGAAGCCAAGGCCAGCAACCTGCTGCTGTCGGTGCACTTGAAGGCAACCATGATGAAAGTGTCCGACCCCATCCTGTTCGGCCACGCGGTATCGGTTTACCTGAGCGACGTGTTCGCCAAGCATGCCGACACGCTGAAGCAGTTGGGCGTCAATCCGAACAACGGTCTTAGTGAAATGTATTCACTGATTGAGACGCTGCCGGAACCGAAGCGGGCCGAGCTCAAGGCCGACATCGCCGCCAACATCGCCAAACGTCCGGCGCTGGCGATGGTCAATTCCGACAAGGGCATCACCAACCTGCATGTGCCGAGCGACGTCATCATCGACGCTTCCATGCCTGCCGCAATCCGCGCCGGCGGCAAAATGTACGGCACCGATGGCAAACTGCACGACACCAAGGCCGTGATCCCGGATCGCTGCTACGCCGGCGTGTATCAAGCCACCATCGATTTCTGCCGCAAGAACGGCGCGTTCGATCCGCGCACGATGGGCAGCGTGCCCAACGTCGGCCTGATGGCACAGGCAGCGGAAGAATACGGCTCGCACGACAAGACCTTCGAAGTGAAAGCCAAGGGCACCATGCGCGTCGTCAACGCTGCCGGTGAAGTGTTGTTGCAGCACGCAGTCGACAAAGGCGATATCTGGCGCATGTGCCAGGTCAAGGACGCCGCGATCCGCGACTGGGTCAAGCTGGCCGTCAACCGCGCCCGCCTGTCGAACACGCCGGCCGTGTTCTGGCTCGATGCCGGCCGCGCGCATGACCGCGAACTGATCGCCAAGGTAAATACCTATCTGAAAGATCACGACACCAAGGGGCTCGACATTCGCATCCTGTCGCCGGTGGAGGCGACGCTGTTGTCATGCCAGCGTCTGAAAGAAGGCAAGGACACCATCTCGGTGACCGGCAACGTGCTGCGCGACTACCTGACCGACCTGTTCCCGATTCTCGAAGTCGGCACCAGCGCCAAGATGCTGTCGATCGTGCCGCTGATGAACGGTGGCGGCATGTTCGAAACCGGCGCCGGCGGCTCGGCACCGAAACACGTGCAGCAGTTCCTGGAAGAAAATCACCTGCGCTGGGATTCTCTTGGCGAATTCATGGCACTCGCCGCTTCGCTCGAACACCTGGGTAATACCACCGGCAGCAAACAGGCGCTGGTGCTGGCGAAAACACTGGACGATGCCACCGGCGTGTTTCTCGACCAGGACAAATCACCGCAACGTGACGCCGGCCAGCTCGACAATCGCGGCAGTCATTTCTACTTGACGCTGTTCTGGGCCGAAGCGCTGGCGGCGCAGAATGACGATGCCGCATTGAAGGCGCGCTTTGCGCCGGTGGCGAAACAACTGCGCGCCAGCGAAGCCACCATCGTCAACGAACTGAATTCGGCGCAGG
This sequence comes from Candidatus Acidiferrum sp., assembly GCA_035500035.1. GTDB lineage: Bacteria > Pseudomonadota > Gammaproteobacteria > Pseudomonadales > Pseudohongiellaceae > CAILUG01. Next base: position 3,025 of record DATJXP010000268.1, read on the forward strand.
GTGTAAAAGTCGATATCGGCGGTTATTACAAGCCGGACCCGGCATTGATGAGCAAGGCGATGCGGCCAAGCAAGGCGCTGAACGCCATCATTGATGCGCTGAATGGCTGATTCGCTGTTCGGGAGCAGTTACTGTTTGCCCGGGTCGAACGGCGAACGGTTGCGCTGCTGGTTGGCCTGGCGGTAGTCGTCGCCGGATTCCCGCTCCCTGGCATCGTAGGCTTCCCACTCCGCCCTGGTTTTGCACATGCGTTGCGGAATGCGGCTTTCCGTGTTCTGTTCGGCGCGGCAAATTTTCTTGTTGGGGTCGGCAGCCTGGGCCGTCACACCGTCCGGTTGCGATGCACAGCCAGTCATCAGCAACCCTGCCATCAAGGCTGTACCGTACAACGACGCCTGTAACAATTTCACGTTCCGCCTCCGCCTCTTTTTCTGGAATCAGATACTGCAAACAAAGTGCCGAATGTCCCACATGACATCCGGCTGCGGCGGTTTTACCTCATTTCCTACCGGTTTCCAACTTCCGGCGGCCGTGGCTATTGCGTCAGGTCCAGCAACAACTTGTTGAGCCGCGTGATATAGGCCGCCGGATCGCTCAACTGGCGACCTTCCGCCAGCGAGGCCTGATCGAACAGGATGTTGGCCAGGTCGCCGAAGCGCGCTTCGTCCGGCTCGCGGTCCAGCTTCTGCACCAGCGGATGCGCCGGATTGATTTCGAACACCGGCTTGGTATCCGGCACTTTCTGGCCGGCGGACTCCATGATCTTGCGCATCTGAAAACCCATGTCATATTCGCCGACCGCGAGGCAGGCCGGCGAATCGGTCAGACGATGGGTGACGCGGACCTCTTCCACCCTGCCCTCGAGCACCTTGGTGATGCGGTCGATCAGCGGCTTGGCCTTTTCGGTTTCGGCCTGCTGTTGTTCCTTTTCTTCCTTGCTGTCGAGTTCGCCGAGGTCGAGCTCACCCTTGGTGATGTCGTGCAGTTCCTTGCCGTCGAACTCCTGCAGATGGCTCATCAGCCATTCATCGACACGATCCGACAGCAGCAATACTTCGATGCCTTTCTTGCGGAATACTTCCAGGTGCGGGCTGTTTTTCGCGGTCTGGTACGTTTCGCTGGCAATGTAATAGATCTGCTTCTGATCCGGCTTCATGCGGGACACATAGTCTTCCAGCGTCTGGTTCTGGGTCGCGTCGCCCGTGTGCGTGGTGGCGAACAGCAACAGCTTGGCGATCTTTTCCTTGTTGGTCTGATCTTCCGACGGACCTTCCTTCAACACGTTGCCGAACTGCTGCCAGAATTCCTGGTACTGTGCGGCATCCTTCTTCTTCAACTTCTCCAGCATGTCGAGCACGCGCTTGGTCAGCGCGCTCTTCATCGATTCGACCGCCGGGTCCTGCTGCAGGATTTCGCGGCTGACGTTGAGCGAAATGTCGTTGGAATCGACTACGCCCTTGATGAAACGCAGGTACAGTGGCAGGAACTGCTCGGCATCGTCCATGATGAAGATGCGCTGCACGTAGAGTTTCAGGCCGCGGGCCCCATCGCGATTCCACAGGTCATAGGGCGCTTTTTTCGGGATGTACAGCAGGCTGTTGTATTCCAGCTTGCCTTCGACCTTGTTGTGGCTCCACTCGAGCGGATCGGTGAAGTCGTGGGTGATGTGCTTGTAGAACTCCTTGTACTCGTCGTCGCTGACGTCGGAACGCGGACGCGTCCACAACGCCTTGGCCGAGTTGACGGCTTCGAATTCGACCGGCTTCGGTTCTTTCTGCTTGTCTTCGTCGCTGCGGAAATCCTGTTTCTCCATCAGCACCGGCAGCGAAATGTGGTCGGCGTATTTCTTGACGATGCTGCGCAGGCGGTAGCTGTTGGCAAAGTCCTGCTCGTCCTGTTTGAGATGCAGCACGATGCGGGTGCCGCGCTGCGGGATATCGATGTTCTCGACCGAAAAATCGGCTTCGCCGCTGCTCTCCCAATGCACGCCGGCTGCCGCCGGTTCGCCGGCCTTGCGGCTGAACACTTCGACCCGGTCGGCAACGATGAAGGCGGAATAGAAGCCGACGCCGAACTGGCCGATCAGCTGGCTGTCTTTCTTCTGGTCGCCGCTGAGGCTGGCGAGGAACTGGGCAGTGCCGGACTTGGCGATGGTGCCGAGGTGTTCGACCGCCTCGTCGCGCGTCATGCCGATGCCGTTGTCCTTGACGGTGATGGTCCTGGCTTGTTCATCGACCTCGACCGTTATTTTGAGCTCGGCATCGCCTTCGTACAGACCATTGTTGGTCAGCGCCAGAAAGCGCAGTTTGTCGGCGGCATCCGACGCGTTGGAAATCAACTCGCGCAGGAATATCTCCTTGTTGCTGTACAAGGAATGGATCATCAGATGAAGCAGTTGCTTGGCTTCGGTCTGGAATCCGCGGGTTTCTTTGGCTGCTGCCGACATGGGGCTACTCCTGTTGTTTCATGACGCGCCTAGGGTATGGGCGCCACGACGAAATTCAAGGCCTTTCAACCGCCTCACGCCAGTGGGAACCCTACCGGTCGGGCCCGCACTGACTGCCATGTGCCCTGCCACTGGCTTACCGCCAGCTTAATAGGGCCGGTGCTCGGCAACATGGAGCCAAGCCGCGGTTGGCTTATACTCCGCTTTTCTTTCGAGGGGATGCTCCATGCCGGCCGGTTTTGTTTCTGCCTTATCGTTCCGCTTACGCGGCGTCGTGCTGTTGGTCCTGTGTGCTTGCGCCGCCCCGCTGCAAGCCAAACCCTTCATTTGCATGCAGACCAACATGGGCAGCTTCTGCATGGAGATGTTGCCGGACGCCGCGCCGAAGACGGTGGCCAATTTCCTGGCCTATGTCAGCGCCGGCAGCTATACCAACAGCCTGATCCACGACAGCGTTGCCGGCGTTTCCATCAGCGGCGGCGCCTACACTCTCGGCAACGGCATCAGCGCCATCGCCACCAATGCCCCGATACCGGCCGAAGTCAAACTGTCGAACCTGCGCGGCACCGTGGCGATGGCGCGCTCGGCCACTGATCTCAACAGCGCCACCAGCCAGTGGTTCATCAACCGGGCCGACAACACCAACCTGGATACCGCCAATGGCGGCGGCTATACCGTGTTTGCCAGGATCGTATCCGGCATGGACATAGTGGACGCCATTGGCGGACTGCCCGTGTTTCAGCTGGGAGCCAATATCCCGTCGGCGCCGGCGATAGCGGTGCCGGATTCCACCGTATTGAGCGCATCGATGCTGATCAGCGTTTCCAGCGTCACCCGCATCGATCCTCCGGCCTATCAATGTTCGATGAACACGCCCAACGACACGCTGACCGAATTCTGCGGTACTTCGCTGAGCTTTCCGGTGACGATCAACGGTCATTTGTACGTCGGTACGCTGAACTACGTCGGTACCGTCAACGGCAAACTGGTGTTCCAGGTGGATACCAGCCAATTGAGCGGACTTACCGATACTGGACAAGCGCGTGCCACGTTCAACTCGACCAACAACACGTTGACGATTCCATCGGTACGCTCCGGCTCGACGGCGTTCACCAACGTGCAACTCGCGCTCACCAGCAGTTCGCCGCTGCAGTTTACGCTCACCAGTTACACGCCACGCTGATCTGGCCGCTGGTCAAAACTGGTTGGCCAACGTCTGCGTTACATAGGCCGTAATGTCCCGCAGTTGCTCCGGCGTCAGGTTTGCCGCCAGGGCCGGCATCTTGTTGCGGCCCTGGTTGAGAATCGCCAGCACGAAATCCGCCGTCTTCGCATTCGCCAGCGAAATACCCCCACCGTGCCCGCCCTTGCCGTCTTCGCCGTGGCAGGAACTGCAGATCGACATATAACCGCTCTTGCCATCTACCAGATTGGCCGCGCCGGTGGCAGCGGCCTTGCCGAGTGCTGTATTGGCGCCGGGCGGCAGCGCCGGGTCGAGTTTGCCGTCGAGTGAAAACAGCCACAGACCATCGCCATGCGGGGTTGGTTCATGACCGCTGCCGGCGGAATAAGCCAGTACGTATTCCTTGCCGTTGCGCTCGAACACGGTGACGGGAGCCCCCATGCCAGCACCAGTCTGGAACTGCCACA
>DATJXP010000269.1:0-3620 GCA_035500035.1 Candidatus Acidiferrum sp.
CGATGGTACAGGGTGCAGTTGCCGAGCCGCAGGTGTTGGCCGCGTTACACATGCTGGCCGGGTCCGGCTCGTCGCAAGCGTATTTGCTCTTGGCTTGCGCCAGACCGCTGGCCAGCACCACGATGCACGACACGATGAAGATCGCGGCGAGCTGTTTCTGAGTCCTCATATTCCACCTCATTCAAAATGATGGTTTGCGCAATCAGGTCCAACCGTTAGTTCTCGGCCGTGCCCTTCCAGTCGATGATATTGCTGAGCCGCCACGCGTTCTGGTTGAGCTCGATCTGCAACTCGCCGTCCTTGTTGATGGTGAACTGGCAGGCCGGATACAGGACGCCGCCGCTCTTGCTCTTGTCCTGATCGTTGAGCTGGATCTCGCCCGCGGTCAGGTCAAACGACTGAGACTGCGAATCGGTGTAAGCCTCGCCGAAGCTGATCTTGCGATTGGTCACGAAGCGAATGGTGCGGCCAGTCGACGTGGGAATCAGGCGGATGAAGCTTACGTCATAGCCCAGCGTACCGGGAATCTGGATGCGGCCGACTGCCTTCATCTTGCTGAGGGCATTGACCAGACCCTGATTCTGGCCCTTCTGGAAGGCATCCACAAGGACCTGGCGGTCTTCAGGCGTGGACCATTCATAAATGATGAGTGTGACTCCGATATTGCGGCCCAGCTGCGTGCTGGTGCCATAGGCAGTTGCGTCGATGGTTTCGTACTTGTCCCGGCTGAATCCAGGCACGCAGGTGATTGCCATTAGTACCAGGCAAGTAACGGCAATTTTCAGCGCCTTTGATGCGGTTTTCATAAGTCTCTCCGATTCTGAAACGCGTAACGATTTGTTGAAACAGGTTAGGACTGTTTCACGCGCGTAATCCTACTTCGGGTACGCTTGGAACGGTAACTGGTAAAAGTACTTAGTTCAAGCCAAAAATTTGATACCAGGAACAGCCGCGAATGCCAACGGACGGCCCGAGAGCCGGAGAACCGGCAGCCGCGGCCAATCGCCAAGTAGCCCATTTTGGGGTCTATCAATCCTTTTTGGGGTACCTGTAACTTCTGCTAGTATCCGCAGTACCACACATTTTCTATCCTTGCCCTGCCATGCACGTTCGCGGTTAGCGCAAACGCGCCATGGGATGGACACGAACGCAACGAACTTTTCAAAATCTCAACCCGGCAGTGACCACGATTGTCATTTATCACCGGCAGAGCCAATTCGGAGGCAAGATCCATGAAATACCGCTCCAATGCAACAAAATTGATCGCCATGGCGGCACTGTTGGCCATGAGCACCGCAGCTTTCGCCCAGTCCCTGAAGGTGAAGGGGGTCATCATCAGCCGCGCGGGCAACACGATGACGCTGAAGGCGGATACCGGGAACGTCGTCGTCGTGCTGAACGATAGCACCGACGTGCAGCAGCTCCAGGGAGCCCTCAAGGCCCGCAAAAAAGAAATGTCCATGGCGGCGTTGATTCCGGGGTTGGCGTGCGAAGTGCAGGGTAGCTACAACGCGCAGAATCAGCTGGTGGCGCAGTGGGTCAGATTCACCGGCGAGGACTTGGAACAGGCACAGGCGGCCCAGGCTGCCGTGCACGAGACCGCAGCCAAGGCGGCTGCCAACCAGGCGGAACTGCAGCAGCAGGCCGACGCACTGGCTGCCCAGAATGCTGCCCTGAAGGAGCAGCAGCAGGCGCTCGACAAGCAGCAGAAGGAGATTGCCTCCAATAAGGCAGCCATCGCCGCCAACAGTGCGCGCTTTGGGGAGCTCGACGATTACTACATCCTCGACGAAGTCACCGTGTTGTTCGGCAATGGCGTAACCAAGGTCGATCCCAAGTACAATGCGCCGTTGTTGGCACTGGCACAGAAAGCGATGACGTATAACGGCTACAACATCCAGGTGAAGGGTTACGCCTCGTCGGTAGGGAATGCCGCTTTCAATCAGCAGCTCAGCGAAGAGCGGGCTCAGAACGTCAGCAACATTCTGGTACAGCAGGGACATGTTCCTTTGACCAATATGCTGGCTCCGGGCGCGATGGGTGAGAGCCGCCAGATTGGTAGCGACAAGACTGAGGCAGGTCAAGCGGAGAATCGCCGTGTCGTGGTTCGGGCGCTGCTGAATAAGGGCATCGCGGGAACCATGCAGGGATTGCCAACGACGACAACGAAGTAAGATTGGAGAAATGGTTTCGATGGCTCGGGACGGCGCATATGCCGTCCCGAGCAATTTTGCGCGGACGGGAGTTCAAGCGCGACCTTGTTATGACTGAGAGGGTCCGACCTAAGGCTCGGGATTTGATAACCCAGACCTGGCAGTCACAGGCCAATCTGTCGTTCTTTCTCGGACTGTTGGTGATTTCGATATTTGTGTTGCCGGCGATAAGCGCCAAGCCCGCTACGATCAGACTCGTGTCGGATATCGTCGGATCGATCATGGTGATGGCGGGCGTGGCGATCGGATGGGGCCGGCGACCGCTGCTGATTGCAGGTCTCGCGGTAGGGGTCCCGACGCTGCTGGTTCGATGGCTCGAGTACCTCGTGCCCGGGCGCATTAATCCGGTGTGGGATGAAGCCTGGACAATCGCGACGGTGCTGGTGATCGGGTACATTCTGCTGGCGCAGGTATTTCGCGACGGCCCGATCAACTTCGTGCGAGTGCAGGGCGCGGTAGCGGCCTATCTTCTGTTGGGCGTGGCTTATGCCCATGCCTACCAAATCAGCGAGTACCTAAATTCGGCGTCGGTCACGAGTACCGAGGGTCCGCTGAACAGCCTCGCCGACTGGCTTTACTACAGCTTCGCAACTCTGAGCACGCTGGGCTACGGCGACATTATTCCGACCAGCAAGGTCAGCCGATTGTTGGCCATCGGCGAGGCGATCAGTGGACAACTCTTCCTCGCGATCCTGATCGCGCGCCTTGTCGGTATGGCGGTGAGCGAGGCAGGCGTCTCCGGGCACTCCGGTCATCGGGAAGCCTAATCGTCGCTAACTCCCACAAACAGCGTCGGTTGGGGACCGACCGTCGGGCCGTCGTATACTTGTTGGACCAACAATTCCCATTCTGGATCGGAACATGAATACGCAGCGCAAGCCGGGCGCGCGACTGTTGCTGGCGGACGACCATCGGCTGCTGGCGGACGCCTGCAAAAACATGTTGGAGCCCGAGTATCAGGTGGTCGGCGTCGATACCGACGGCCGCAGCCTGGTCAAGTCGGCGCTTACGCTGAAGCCCGATGTCGTCATCCTCGACATCGCGATGCCGCACCTAAACGGTCTGGATGCTGCCCAGCAAATCAAGCAGAAACTTCCGTCGGCCAAGCTGATCTTTTTGACCATGAATCAGGCCCCCGAGGTTGCGGCGGAGGCGTTTCGGCGTGGCGCCTCGGCTTTTGTTTTGAAGCAGTCGGCCGCTGATGAACTGGTAACCGCAGTGCGCACGGTGCTGCGCGGAGAATCGTATCTATCGCCCCTGGTGGCGCGCGAGACGGTAAATTTCCTCTTGCATCAAGCCAAGCCACTGACCGAGGAGTCGCCGATTACGACCCGGCAGAGCGAAATCCTGCAGCTTTTGGCCGAGGGCATGTCGATGAAGGAAGTGGCCAACGAGCTGAATCTGAAG
>DATJXP010000270.1:0-7272 GCA_035500035.1 Candidatus Acidiferrum sp.
CGCAAATGGCATCAGGATCCGTTCAAGGAATGGGGTGACTGACGGGGCTCGAACCCGCGACAACCAGAATCACAATCTGGGACTCTACCAACTGAGCTACAGTCACCATCAAAGAATTACGGGCTTGAAATGGCGCGCCCGGCAGGATTCGAACCTGCTACCACCGGCTTAGAAGGCCGATGCTCTATCCGGGATGAGCTACGGGCGCAAATTCAAGACCGGCTTGAGAACTGGGCTGATGAAATGGTCGGGGTAGAGGGATTTGAACTCTCGACATTCTGCTCCCAAAGCAGACGCGCTACCAGGCTGCGCTATACCCCGATTTCATCTCAACCAGCGGGCGGGCATCTTAACGGCACACCCCTTCGCGGTCAATGCAAAACGGCTTGCAATTCAACGAATTCGCCCCGCTTGCGTCAGCGCTCGATGCGCCAACTGCTGACGCCGTTCTTGTCTTCCACCACCACGTTCAGCGCCTTCAATTGATCGCGGATGCGGTCGGCCTCCATCCAGTTTTTGGCGGCTCTGGCGGCCAGGCGTTGAGCCAGCAGGCTTTCGACCAGCGCCGCATCGACCGCGCCGCCTTTGCGCAGGAACTCATCGGCATCGGATTGCAATAAGCCGAGCAGGCCGCCCAATTTGCGTAGCAAAGCCGCCAATTGGGTGGCTTGGGCGGCGTCGCTCTGGCGTAGCCGATTGATCTCGCGCGCCAGCTCGAACAGCACGCCGATCGCTTCCGGCGTATTGAAGTCGTCGCTCATCGCGGCATGGAAGCGTTGCTCGTAATCGCCGCCGATCAGCGGTTGCACACCGGCGGTGTCGAGCCCTTTCAGCGCGTGGTAGAAACGTTCGAGCGCGTCGTAGGCAATCTGCAGCGTTTCCTCCGAGTAGTTGATGAAACTGCGGTAGTGGCTGGCGACGAGGAAGTAGCGCACCACTTCGGCCGGATACTTCTGCAACACTTCGCGCACGGTGAAGAAGTTGTTCAACGACTTCGACATCTTTTCGTTATCGACCCGCACCGGACCGTTGTGCATCCACAGGTTGACGAACTTGTGCCCAGTCGCCGCTTCCGACTGCGCGATCTCGTTGTCGTGATGTGGAAACATCAGGTCGGTGCCACCGCCGTGAATATCGAACGTATGGCCGAGGCAAGTGGTGGACATCGCCGAGCACTCGATGTGCCACCCTGGGCGGCCGAAGCCGAACGGCGAAGGCCACGCCGGTTCGCCCGGCTTCGACGCCTTCCACAACACGAAGTCACGCACGTCGTGCTTGCTCTCGCCCACTTCGATGCGGGCGCCGGCCAGCAGCTCATCCGGATTCTTGCGCGACAGTCGCGCATAGTTGGCAAAGCTCGGCACCGAAAAATAAACATCGCCATTGTCGGCTGCATAAGCACTACCGTTGGCGATCAACTGTTCGTTCATCGCGACGATCTGCGCGATGTAGCCGGTGGCGCGCGGCTCGATGTCGGGCCGCAGCACGCCGAGCGCCGCTTCGTCTTCGTGCGTCAGCGTGATGAAACGCGCGGTCAATTGATCGAACGCTTCGCCGTTCTCGTTGGCGCGCTTGATGATCTTGTCGTCGATGTCGGTGATGTTGCGCACATAGGTGACGTGATAGCCGATCTCGCGCAAGTAACGCACCACCACGTCGAACGCCACCAGCATGCGGGCGTGACCGATGTGCATGTAATCGTAGGTGGTCAATCCGCACACGTACATGCGGACCTTGCCTGGCTCTATCGGTTTTAAGTCTTCTTTCTGTTGCGTGAGCGTGTTGTAAATTTTCATGCTTGCTGTTTGGCCCAGGTATCCTTCAGGCCTATCGTCAGGTTGAACACGAGTGCGCCCGGCTTGCTGTCGAAGCGGTCGCAACAGAAATAACCTTCGCGTTCAAACTGGAACCTGGCTTCGGGCTGGATGTTGGCCAGCGACGGTTCTACCAGCGCATCCTGCAACACCACCAGCGACTGCGGATTCATGTGGTCGCGGTAATCGCCTTCGGCCGCATCTGGCAGTGGATGGTTGAACAGCTTGTCATACAGCCGCACTTCGGCCTTGATCGCCTGCCTGGCCGGCACCCAGTGAATCACGCCCTTGACCTTGCGGCCTTCGGGATTCTTGTGCAGCGTCGCCATGTCGCACGAGCAACGCAGTTCGGTGATGTGACCGGCCGCATCCTTCACCACCTCTTCGCATTTGATGATGTAGGCGCCGCGCAGGCGCACTTCGCCACCCTTGATCAGGCGCTTGAAGCCCGGCGGCGGTATTTCCTCGAAATCACTGCGTTCGATATACAGTTCGTTGCCAAACGGAATTTCCCGCTCGCCCATCGTTTCATTCTTCGGATGACGTGACAGTTTCAATACGTCAGTCTTGTCGGCCGGATAATTGGTCAACGTCACTTTCAGCGGACGCAGCACCGCCATCGCGCGCGGCGCAGTGGCGTCGAGATATTCACGCAGGCAGAACTCCAACTGGCCAACTTCGACCAGTGAGTTGGACTTGGTGACACCGACCATGTCGCAGAAATTGCGGATCGCTTCCGGTGCGTAGCCGCGACGACGCAGGCCTTCCAGCGTCGGCATGCGCGGGTCAGTCCAGCCGTTGACGAGTTTTTCGTCCACCAGCTGCTTCAGCTTGCGCTTGCTCATCACCGTGTAGTTGATGTTGAGCCGCGCGAATTCGATCTGCTGCGGATGGCACGCGAGGTCGAGTTGATCCAGCGTCCAGTCGTACAGCGGACGATGGTCTTCGAACTCCAGCGTGCACAGCGAATGCGTGATGCCTTCCAGTGCATCCGAGATGCAGTGCGTATAGTCGTACATCGGGTAGATGCACCACTTGTCGCCGGTCTGGTGATGATGCTGGTGACGGATGCGGTAGATCACCGGGTCGCGCAGATTGATGTTGGGCGACGCCATGTCGATCTTCGCGCGCAGCGTGTATTTACCGTCTTCGAATTCGCCGTTCTTCATGCGGATGAAGAGGTCGAGGTTGGCTTCGACGGAGGTGTCGCGATTCGGGCTTGGCTTGCCCGGCTCGGTCAGCGTGCCGCGATACTCGCGCGCCTGGTCCGGCGTCAGGCTGCACACGTAGGCCTTGCCTTGCTTGATCAGACTGACGGCACATTCGTACAACTTGTCGAAATAATCCGACGCGTAGAACAGGCGGTCGTCCCAGCTGAAGCCCAGCCACTTGACGCTGGCCTTGATCGATTCGACATATTCCAGGTTTTCCTTTTCCGGATTGGTGTCGTCGAACCGCAGGTTGCACAGCCCGCCGTACTTCTGGGCAGTACCGAAGTTCAGGCAGATCGACTTGGCGTGACCGATGTGCAGGTAGCCGTTGGGCTCCGGCGGAAACCGCGTATGCACGCGGCCGCCGTTCTTGCCGGCGGCGAGGTCGTCGTTGATGATCTGGTGGATGAAATTGACCGGGGCGGTGCTTGCTGATTCGGACATGGGATGGACTTCTGACGGGCTCTCTGAAACAAGGCCGTATTATAGCTGGCGAAGGGCATTCAGCCGAGTAGAATGCCAGGTCAGCTCAGGTCTTGGGCAGTACGGTCAGGCTCCTGCGACACGCCGCGAGTACGTCCCTGTAGGCTTGTCTTCGGCCATCCCTGGCCTCAGACAGTCGCAGAAACCTGACCGTACTGCCCAAGATTTCAAGCTGCCGTTGTATCTTCTCATTTGGAACCTTCACATGATCACTCTTCACACCAACCACGGCGACATCGTGCTCGAGCTCGACTTCGCCAAGGCCCCCAAGACCGCCGCCAACTTTCTGCAGTATGCGCAGGACGGCCATTACAACGGCACCGTGTTTCACCGGGTGATCGACAATTTCATGATCCAGGGCGGCGGCTTCGAGCCCGGCATGAAGCAGAAGAAAACCCGCGCGACTATCGAGAACGAAGCCGACAACGGCTTGCGTAACGACATCGGCACCATCGCGATGGCCCGCACCAGCGAACCGCACTCGGCCTCGTGCCAATTCTTCATCAACGTGGCGCCCAACGACTTCTTGAACTTCAAGAGCAAGACGCCGCAGGGCTGGGGTTATTGCGTGTTCGGCAAGGTCACCGGCGGCATGGACGTCATCACCAAGATCAAGGGCGTGCGCACCGGCAGCAAGATGGGCCACGGCGACGTGCCGGTGGAAGACATCGTCATCAACACCGTCACCGTCGATTCCAACAAGCTCCCTGCCTGAGACCGTGACGTAGCAGTGATGACGCGCCCTGCCCGCCTGCTGCTGATTTCCGATCTTCACCTTGAAGAAGCCCGGCCGGAACTCACGGCCGGCTTCCTCGACTTCCTGGCCCGCGAAGGTCCGCACGCCCAAGCGCTGTACATCCTCGGCGATCTGTTCAACGTGTGGATCGGCGACGACGATGACCGGCCGCTGCGCGCCACCGTCACCGCTGCGTTAAAACAACAAGCCGCGCAGGGACTCGCGGTTTATCTGATGCACGGCAATCGCGATTTCCTGCTCGGTGAAGCCTTCGCGCGCGAAGCCGGCGCCGCGCTGCTGCATGAACCGCATCTGCTGCAACATCAGGGCCGGCGCTACCTGTTGCTGCATGGCGACGTGCTGTGTACGCGCGACACGGACTACCTGAACTTCCGCGCCATGGTGCGCAATCCAACGTGGCAGCAGCAGTTTCTCGCCCGGCCGCTCACCGAACGCCGCGCCTTCGCCGAGCAGGCCCGGGCCCACAGCAAGACCATGAACAGCAACAAGGCCGCCGACATCATGGACGTAACGCCGGACGAAGTGGAACGCGAGCTGCGGCAGCACGGCGTGACGACGATGATCCACGGCCACACGCATCGCCCGGCTGTACATTCTCTTGATGTGGATGGCGCTGCCTGCCAGCGCATCGTACTGGGCGATTGGAGCGATCACGGTTGGTACGCGTCGGTGAGCGACGCTGGCGCCGAACTGGTACAGTTTCCGCTCTGACGTGGTTGGTCGTCGGCCGCTGCCGGCGCGTTTGCCGCTATCTTGCCGGTACCGGCGGCACCGCAGTCATGATCCGCTCATCCAGCGGGCTGCCTGAAACCGGGCCGAATTCGTCGCGGAATTGCTTCGTATGTTGCGCGGCCCTATGCGCCGCCAACGCCTGCATGTCGCGCCAGGCCGCGATCACCGTGAAATGGTTGGCTCGCGTCGCGTGTTGCAACACGTCGAAGCGCACATTGCCGGGTTCGTTGCGACTGCCGGTTACCAGCTTCTGCAGGATGGCCGGCATCTGCGTCGGCGGGGCCGCATCGACGTGGGCAACGACGATCACGCCGGCACTGCCGTTTCTGGTTGCCGCGATATCCATCGCCTTGTACGGGCGGCGATCGATGTCGCTGAGCCGCAGCGGCTGCAGCGCCGCGGTCAATTTTTGCTGCAACGCGACGGGTTGAGCTTCCATCGCTGCCTGGTTGCGCCAGTGTTCCAGCCACACCAGATGGCCCGGACGATCGTTCTCGGCATACAACTCGTCACCCACGAAACCGTCCACGCCGGCGCACGCGGCAAAATAATCGTGGATGGCGGAGATGGCAGCCGGAACCGAGCCGGGCGCCACGTCCAGGTACACCACGGAAACCATGGCGTCGGCTGCGTTAGCGGGCGTGGTTGGCGCCTGTGCTTGCGCAATGCCTGCCAGTGCCAGTAACAGGCAGAACGCCGGCATAATCGATTTTTTCATGCGACCTCCTCAATGACCGTTTTGTTCGACGGCGCGAGGGCCAGCGCTTCACGGTCGGCGCTCGCTTCAGCCGCTGTTGATCCGCAGGGCGATGGTAGTTGTTCTACTTCTTCACGGCATTCGCCATCCTTCACCGGCATGCGCCGTCATTGATAACCCAGCACCCGCCGCAACTCGCTGCGGGCCGCGGCGAAGTCGCGCTGGAAATCGGCATTGGTTTTCATCAACGCCACCAGCACGGCCGCTTGCACGCGTCCGGCTTCGACGTCGCTCGGGTAATGCACGCCTCCCAGCACCCGGTTGTAACCGTATTCCCAACCGCGGGTCAGGATGACACCGCTGCGCTCGGGTACCATGTCGCCGAGCAGCATCGCCGTCATGGCGCCGTACATCGAATGGCCGCTGGGATAGGAATAGCTGTAATCGGATTTCATCGTGCCCTGCAGGCAACGCGGATTCTTCACGATGGGAATCTCGCTGCTGCTTCGCATGCGGGCGCTTTCCTTGAGACCGGCCGGTGGTGTGATGGTCGGATCCAGCAAGAACGGACGCGGCCGCGCCCAGCAGTCCTTGAGGCTGCCGGTCGATGACCCGATGGAACGCGATACGTTGCGGAAAAACGCCACCGTACGCGGCAGGTTCTGTTCGGTGAACTTGTCGCCCATCACGTCGGCGAAGCGGAACAGGTTGACGTTGGCATCGGCCTGCACGCGCGCCGTCATCGCTTCGTTGCGCGCGTCCTGCGCCGCATGCAGCGCGTCCAGGTCGCGCTTTTCTTCCGGCGAACCGGCGGCGGGTGGTGGCGGCAGCAGCGACGTGAAGTCGACGGCATCGGCGGCAAGATAACTCGCAGATGCCGATGCCGGAGCTTGTTGCCGCGGGGCGGCGACTTCCTGGCCGTTGCTGGCGACTGTCGTCAGCAACGAGCCTGACAGCGCCAGGCAAAGTGCAAACAAACGCGGGGAAAATTTGCTGACGGCATTCGTGGAAATATTCATGAAAACACCCATGGGACACCCTCCTGAACGATCCGGAAAGTATAACCATCTATCCCGATGAAATCCCGTCAATACACGGTAAAAATAGCGCGAAACGCAGTTTTTCCGGCATGCCTCGTCGGCTACTCCCGCAACGGCACGATGACAGTGTTACCGGAGACATGCAGCGTGGCATGAGTCTGGCTGATCGCATCCAGTTGCAGTTTGCGCACATTCTGCACACGCACTTGCGTCGGCGCGCTGTTGCCGCGCAACGTGAGCAGCGACGACTGGTTGGCACTGATGGCGGGTTCGCCATCGTCAAAGCCTTCCACCGTCAGGTCGATATCGGCAATCGAAACCAGCCGCTGCAGGTGCGGCATGCCGACGATCACCGTCGCAGGCTTGTCTTCGCCGATATTGCCGTAACCGCCCAGTGACAACGTGTCGCCCTGGATCGAGGCATGAAACTGCCCGGCACTCGGCGCGGCCGCCACATACTGCACGCTGAATCCGGGTTGCTGGCGCACGACCAGTGCGAAATCGCCTTGCGCCCTTACGTTGACGAAATCTTTCAACG
>DATJXP010000271.1:0-2840 GCA_035500035.1 Candidatus Acidiferrum sp.
GCCGCTGAAGCGGTCGTCGCGAAACAGCTGGTTGAAACTGAAGGTCAGCTGACTGGTGTCGAACAGCGGAATCTTGCTCTGGTCCTTGTACTGGTTATAGAGGTAGTACAGGCGCGGCTCCAGCGTTTGCCGGTAGTGCTCGCTGCCGAAATCGAAATCGCGTTCGAAGATCAGGCCGCTGTCGATGTTGGCGCTCCAGATGCCGCGCGTCGGCGACGCAGACCAACTGACGCTGGCGATCGGCACGCGACTGTATGACGATGCGGGTCGCGAAAAGGCGGCGTTCAGGCTCGGTCAGATACACTATTTCAAGGACCGCCGTGTGACGCTGCAAGGAGCACCGACACTGGACGAGCTGGTGCCGCATTCGGCACTGACCGGCGAAGCCAGCTACCAGTTGGCCGAGCGCTGGCGCGCCAGTTCGTACGTGGAATGGAACACTTCCACCGAGCGGGCCGACGTCGGCAGCGTGCAGTTGAACTACCAGAGCGACGCCAATCACCTGGTGAACCTGGCTTGGCGTTACCGCGAAATGCCGCCGCCGCGCTACGTCAATGGCTTCGACACGCGAATCGACCAGAGCGACATCTCGGCAGTGTGGCCGCTCAAGGGCAACTGGAACCTGGTGGGACGCTGGGACTACGATTATTCGAACAAACGCACGCTGGAAGGCATACTCGGCTTCGAATACGGCACCTGCTGCTGGCGCGTGCGCCTGGTGGCGAGATCGTGGATCGACAGCCAATCGCTGCTGTACGGCGTGAAGGACAACAACACCGGCGTCTTTGTACAATTCGAACTGAAGGGCCTGGGCAGTCTCCTGGGCGGCAACGTCAACGGCATACTGAACAATGGAATCAGCGGATTCCGGGATCGCAACAATGATCGCAACAACGCTGGCATCGGTAACTTCTAACGCAATCACCCGCGCCGCCGGGGCAGCCCTGCTGGGCATCGCCTTGCTGGCGTCCGCGCCGACGCAGGCGCAACCGAAACCGCTCGACCGCGTGATCGCCATCGTCAACGAAGACGTGGTGCTGCAGAGCGACTTCGACGACCGCTGGGGCCAGGTGCAGCAGCAACTGGACAAGTCGCAGGGGCCGAAGCCGGCGCTGGAAACCGTGCGCAAACAATTGCTGGACCAACTGGTGCTGGAAAACCTGCAGATGCAGATGGCCAAGCGCGTCGGCGTGCGCATAGACGACAACCAGTTGAACCAGTACATGGCCGCGCTGGCCGAGCAGAACAAGATGACGCTCGAGCAGTTCGCCAAACTGCTGCAGGATCAGGGCATCTACCAGGCCACGCGCGATGCTCTGCGCAAACAGCTCATCCTGCAGCAATTCCAGTACGGTGCCGTCAACAACCGCATCAAAATCAGCAAGCAGGAAGTGGAAAACTATCTGCGCTCGGAGGCCGGCAGCCAGGCCATTGCGCCGGAGTATCACGTGGCGCACATCCTGATTCCCGGCGACCCCAACGATAGCCGCCACGCCGAGCTGGCCGCCAAACTCTACGACCAGATCCAGAACGGCGCCGACATCCGCCAGCTCACCGCCTCGCGCGAAATCCTCGGCATCCAGCTCACCGGCGGCGACCTGGGCTGGAAAAAAGCCGAAGAGCTGCCGTCGGTGTTTGCCGACGTGGTGCCCAAGCTCGATGCCGGCCAGCTCAGCAAGCCGTTCACCAGCCCCAATGGCCACCACATCGTCAAGGTGCTGGAAATACGCGGCGGCTCCACGCTCAAGCTCGACCAGGCCAAAGTGCGCCACATCCTGATCAAGCCCAACGAAATCCGCACCGATCCGCAGGCGGAAGCGCTGGTCAAGCAACTGTATCAACGCATCAAGAACGGCGAAGACTTCGCCGACGTCGCGCGCCAGAACACCGAAGACACGCAATCGATCGTTTCGGGCGGCGACCTCGGCTGGATCAACGACGGCATGGCACCGCCGGACTTCATGGAAGTCGTGCACAAATCGGCGGTCGGCGCGCTGAATGAACCGGTGCGCCTCTCGACCGGTTGGCACATCATCCAGGTCATGGATCATCGCGTCGAAGATGCCACCGAAGAGAACAAGCGCAAGCAGGCCGAAGGCATCCTGCGCGAGCGCAAGTTCCAGAACGAGCTGCAGAACTGGCTGGCAGAACTCCACGACACCAACTACATCGATATCAAGGCCGATGCGCTGAAATGACGCGCCCGCTGCTGGCTCTCACTCCCGGTGAACCGGCCGGCATCGGTCCTGATCTTTGCATCACCCTCGCGCAGCAAGGCCTGGCGGACAACGTCGTCGTCATCGCCGATGCTGCGTTGTTGCAGCAGCGCGCCGCGCAACTGGGCTTGCCGCTGCATGTCATCCCCTACCAACCCGGTTACCGCACTGACGGTGCGTCGTTGCCGCCGGCCACGTTGCGCGTGCTGGCAGTGCCGCTGCGGGCGGCGGTGCAGTGCGGCAGGCTTGAGGTCGCCAACGGCCACTACGTGATGCAGACGTTGCAGCGCGCCGTCGATGGTTGCCGCAGCGGCGAGTTCGCGGCGCTGTGCACGGGCCCGGTGCAGAAAAGCACGCTCAACGACGCCGGTTACGCTTTCAGCGGCCATACCGAATTCCTTGCCGAGCAGAGCGGCTGTCATCACGTGGTGATGATGCTGGCCACTTCGATGCTGCGCGTTGCGCTCGCCACCACGCATTTGCCGCTGGCGCAGGTACCGGCAGCAATCACCGCCGACTTGCTGGAAGCAGTGCTGACCATCCTGCAGCGCGACCTGCAACGCAAATTCGGCATCGCCAGGCCGCGCATCATCGTCGCCGGCCTCAACCCGCACGCCGGCGAGA
>DATJXP010000272.1:0-17318 GCA_035500035.1 Candidatus Acidiferrum sp.
TGCCGCACCCAAGCCGAAAGCCAAGCCAAAACCGGCGGTGAAGAAACCCGCGACAAAACCGGCACCGAAACCATCGAAGAAAACCAGCAAGAAACCCGGCAAGAAAAAACCCGCCGCCCGCAAACGGAAGTGATATGCAGACTGTCGTCATCACCGGCGCCAACCGCGGCATCGGCCTGGCATTGACCAGGAGCTTCGTCGATGCCGGCGATCACGTCATCGCTGCCTGCCGGCATCCGGCCATGGCCGCGGAACTGCAAGCGCTGCAGAAAACCGGCAACGTGGAAATCGTCGCGCTCGACGTGACCAGCGCGGACTCCGTCGCCGCGCTTGCCAACAGCGTCGGCAATCGCACCATCGACGTGCTGATCAACAACGCCGGCATCATGGGCGGCGACCAGCAGGACAGCCACGACATGGATTACGCCGAATGGTTGCACACGTTCGACGTCAACACGCTGGCACCATTCCGCGTGACGATGGCGCTGCTGCCGGCCTTGAAGCGTTCCAAGCGCGCGCGCGTCATTACCGTCTCGAGCCAGATGGGCGCCTTCGGTTTGCCGATGGGTTATGGCCGTTATGCTTATCGCAGTTCGAAAGCGGCTGTCAGCAAGGTGATGCAGGTGCTGGCGGAAGAACTCAAAGCCGACGGCATCGTCGTCTGTCCGGTGCATCCTGGCTGGGTGCAGACCGACATGGGCGGGCCGCAGGCACAGATCACGCCCGCGCAAAGCGCAGGCGGCTTGCATCGGTTGATCTCTGACCTGACTCTGGAAAAATCCGGCCGCTTCTGGACCTGGGAAGGCCGCGAACATGTGTGGTGAATCATGCTGACTCTTTGCTATGCCAGCGGCTCGTGCTCGCTCGCTTCGTATCTGGCGCTCGAACACAGCGGTGCCGTTTATCAAACGCGCAAGGTGGATCTCGCCAAGGGTGAGCAGCGCTCGCCTGATTATCTGAACATCAATCCGAAAGGCCGCGTGCCGGCGCTGATCACTGATCGCGGCATCCTGACGGAAACGCCGGCCATCCTCGCCTATATCGCGCAGTCGTTCCCTGCCGCCAGGCTGGCACCGATCGACGACCCGTGGCAGTTCGCCCAGGTGCAGTCGTTCAACAGCTACCTGTGTTCGACCGTGCACGTGAACCACGCACATCGTTATCGCGGCGCGCGCTGGTCCGACGATCCGGCCGCGCACGAATCGATGCGGCGCAAGGTGCCGGAAACGATGAAGGCCTGCTTCGATCAGATAGAGCGCGAGATGTTCAAAGGGCCGTTCGTGCTCGGCGAGCAGTACAGCATCTGCGACATGTATCTGTTCACCATCACCAATTGGCTCGAGGGCGACGAAGTCGACGTCAACTGGTTCCCCAAAGTGGCGGCGATGCGCCGCTGGATGCTGGCCAATCCCGCGGTACAGAAGGTGCTGCAAGCCCAGTAAGGCGCGCGGTTGCCGCGCCAGGAGTTTTCCATTGCGTATCCACTACCTCCAGCACGTTGCGTTCGAAGGTCTCGGCAGCATGTTGCCGCTGCTGACGGCGTGGGGTCATGTGCTGAGCGTGACGCGTTTATATGCCGGCGGCGCGTTGCCGGCACAAGACGAGTTCGGCGCGTTGATCGTGATGGGTGGCCCGATGGGTGTGTATGACGAAGCCACGTTGCCTTGGCTCGTCGCCGAAAAAAATTTCATCAGGGCCACGCTGGCGGCCGGCAAGCGCGTACTCGGCGTTTGTCTCGGCGCGCAACTGTTGGCGGAAGCGCTGGGCGCACGCGTGGACAAGAACGCTTACCGTGAAATCGGCTGGTGGCCGGTGACGAAACGCCCCGACTGCCATGCGTCGGCGCTGGCCGGCCTCTTCCCCGACGCGGCACTGGTGTTTCACTGGCACGGCGACACCTTCGCCATCCCCGACGGCGCGCAACTGCTGTGCTCGAGCAGTGGTTGCCGCAACCAGGGCTTCGTGTGGAACGACCGCGTGCTGGCGTTGCAGTTCCACCTGGAAACCACGCCGCAAGCGGCGCTCGACCTGATCGCGCACTGCGGCAACGAAATCGACGGTAGTCGCTACGTGCAGGATGCGGCCTCGATGATGAGCGACCCGCTGCGCTTTACCGCCGCCAACGACTTGCTGCGTGCACTGCTCGTGCGCTGGCTGGCATAATTGCGTTTTCGGTTCGAGCCACACGCATGACTTCCAAATCCAATCTCGTGCTGATCGGCATGCCGGGTTCCGGCAAGAGCACCATCGGCGTCATCCTCGCCAAGCGCACATCGCATGATTTCATCGACACCGACGTGGTGATCCAGAGCGTAGAGCATCGTTCGCTGCAAGACATACTCGACAACGACGGCTACTTGAAATTGCGTGAGACCGAAGCGCGCGTGCTGCAAGGATTGAACCTCAAGAATCACGTGATCTCGACCGGCGGCAGCGCGGTGTACAGCGATGCGGCGATGCGGCATCTGAAACAGGACGGAATCTGCATTTACCTCGACGTCAGCGTCGACACGCTGCGGTCGCGCATCACCGACTACGAAACCCGCGGCATCGCCAAGCGCCCCGATCAAAGCTTCGCTGATCTATTCGCCGAGCGCACCCAGCTGTATCGCAAGTATGCCGACATCACCATCCCTGGAGACGGCCTGGATCAGGAGCGGGTGTGTGCGGCAATCATGGCCCGACTTCGTTGAAGCTTTGGCATGGCGCGCCTGCCACGACGTAGCTTTAGCGAAGTCGGGAATCCAGCTGATCCACCAACTCCGCCCAATCGGCGTCGTGCTTGATGGCCTGACACAGAAAGTCGCGCTGGGCCTGGCTCCAGAATGGCGCTTCGCTCAGCTTGATGTGTCTATCCAATGGCCGGTGTTTGGCGATGAATCGTTCCATCGCCGGCAGGTCATCCGGCAAGCCGAGCTGACGAAACAACTCGCACAGGGTATGCAGATTGCTTTCCATGTTGCGCTCCTTCCGGGGTGGTTGTGCAAACAACGATAGGCCGCGACTTCCGCGGCCGGCCGTGACATTTTCTTGTCGCAGATTAAGTCCCGCGATTGTAATGCACCAATGAGTTCTGTTTAATCCGGCCACGCAATTGCGAGGCGGCGATCATGGCACATTTCCCCGATACACTGGCTTTTTCCGGTATCCTGAAACCGTTGCGCTTCGAGGCCGACATCGTCGACATGGAAGTGGAAGGCGTGATCCCGCCCGAGCTGAACGGCACCTACCACCGCGTGCATCCGGACCAGCAGTTTCCGCCGAAGTTCGACACCGACCAGTTTTTCAACGGCGACGGTTCGATCTCGCTGTTCCGCTTCCGCGACGGCAAGGTCGATTTCAAGCAGCGCTATGCCCGCACCGATAAATTCAAACTCGAGCGCGCCGCCGGCAAGGCGCTGTTCGGCGCTTATCGCAATCCCCTCACCGACGATCCATCGGTACAAGGTCGCATCCGCGGCACCGCCAACACCAATGCCATCGTGCACGCCGGCAAGCTGATGGCACTGAAGGAAGACAGCCCGGCGCTGTTGATGGACCCGCTGACGCTGGAAACCTTCGGCTACACCGACTGGAACGGCAAGTGCACCAGCCCTACCTTCACCGCACATCCGAAGATCGATCCGCGCACCGGTAACATGATCGCGTTCAGTTATGCCTCGAAAGGTTTGATCACGCGCGACTGTACCTACATGGAGATCAGCCCGACCGGCGAACTGCTGCGCGAAACGTGGTTCGAAGTGCCCTACTACTGCATGATGCACGACTTCGGCCTTACCGAAGATTACGCCGTGTTTCACGTAGTGCCGAGCACGTCGAACTGGGATCGCTTGAAGGCCGGCTTGCCGCATTTTGGTTTCGATACCAAGTTGCCGGTGTATCTCGGCGTGTTGCCGCGCAATGGCACCGGCAAAGACATGAAGTGGTTCAAGCGCCCGAACCTGTTCTGCTCGCACGTGATGAATGCGTTCAACGACGGCACCAAAATCTATTTCGACACACCGGTGGCGAAGAACAACATGTTTCCGTTCTTCCCCGACATCGACGGCGCACCATTCGACCGCGAAGCCGGCAAGAGCTACATGACGCGCTGGACGGTTGACTTCAACAGCAAGGGTGACGCCTTCGAGAAGGAAGAACAGCTCACCAACATGTTCGGCGAGTTCCCGCGCATCGATGATCGTTACGCCTCGCAGAACAACCGCTACGGCTGGGTGCTGGTGATGGACGCGTCGCTGCCGTTCAACGGGCCTGCCGCACGCGCGTCAGGATTGCGCATCAACAACCTCGGCTTCATGGATTTGCACACCGGCAAGCAGAGCAAGTGGTTCTGCGGGCCCGACTGCCTGATCCAGGAACCTTGTTTCATTCCGAAATCGAAAACTGCGCCTGAAGGTGACGGCTACCTCGTCGCACTGATCGACAACGTGGTGCAGAATTATTCCGAGCTGGGCATTTTCGACGCGCTCGCGGTCGAGAACGGCCCCATCGGCCGTGCGAAACTCCCGTTCCGGTTACGGCAGGGTCTGCATGGAAACTGGTGGGATTTGAACGCCTAGGACATTCCACCCAGGGAAAAGGACACGCCCATGAACACTGAACAATCCGCTGAGCGTTGGTGCGAGTATTTGAGCGGCGCAGCCTTCGCTGGCTGGCTTCTATCGCTGATTCTGCCCGGCTTCATGGTCGACTCGCGGTTGGAACCATTGTATGGAGGAGAAATCCTGGTAAGTGGTTTCTTCTTTGGTTGGCTCTGCAACGGCTGGGCGGTCTATGCAAATCTTTTTTTCCTTTTCGCGGGTGTGAAACTCCTGGTCGGCGGACGCCCACTGGCCTCGGTGATCATGATGCTTGCGCTCGCTGCCACGCTGCCGTTGTTTTCCGGAGTTCCGCGCGATGAAGGCACCGGGGTCACGCTGGCAATCGTAGGATGGGGATGGGGCGCTGCCATCTGGCTCTGTTCGCTGATCCTGATGACAACAGCGGCGGCGCTTCGAAGAAAAGCATTTTCTCCAATTGGCGCCAAATTCGTGCTGGGGCTATTGCTCACAGGCTTGGTTGCCACTGGCGTTGTTCATTTCAATCAACGCGCAGCTGCAAGTCCGCAGGAACAGCAGCTCTACTTGAATTCGGCTATCGCTTTCACCCGCGCATCACTGTGCGGCATACCGCTGACCGAGGTCACCTCCCCATTGGTTCAGCATGATGACATCATCGCGCTTGATATCGAACCCGGCTTGAACGACCAGCACAACGGGCTATACCTCTCATTGCCAAAACCGCTGAACTACCAAGAGGGCGACTTTGCATTTGTCACCGTTCGTAACCAGAACCTTTCCATGGGAGACGTGAAATTACGCGTTCCTGCAAGTGCGAATCGACCCGTACTTCAGGCGCGGAAAACTGCCGAAGGTACTTTCGTTCGGCTGTTAAGCAATCCTTCTGGCCGGATTTTGTACGAACAAAAACTGCTGGAGGTTCCAGCGGTATCCGGGCGTTGGACGTATTGCCCAACAACGTCCCGGTCGTATGAACACCTGAAAGACGGCTACGACAAAAATCTCGAACGGGCGCTAGGGTTAGGATCGCAACCGACCCTGCCTTACCAACGTCAGAGCCTTCTCAGTGAAATGGCTGCGATCCCCTGCAGGCCGGGGGCAAAGAACAAGAATGGCGTAAAAGATCTCAGGGATTGGGATGGACGGGAGGTAATGCTGGATTCACTGTTCGGCAATCTCAATTTCGGTTTTTGTTCTGACTCCTACATCATTCTCGGCCAGATACGCGATTACTCTGTCAAAGGCGACAATGACCTGGGGCCGTTCGCCTTTGTATTCGATCGCAAAACCCTTGCGCCTATCGCGGCATTCTTTGATACAAAACAGTGCCGACTCAAGGATTGTCCAGTAATCCCCACCGAGTCAGTGTCTGGTGTGGGCATCACCGACAGCGAAATTGTTGTTGAGACCGCTCGAGGCGATGTAGTGGCGAAGCGGGCGCGATAGGGCTGCCTATTACAGCGTCTCCGGCATCTTCGCCTTCAACTTGGCCTCTTCACGATTGACCACGCCTTTCTGGATCAGGTTCTTCAAACACTGATCCAGCGTCTGCATGCCGATCTGCGCGCCGGTCTGGATCGCCGAGTACATCTGCGCGATCTTGTCTTCGCGGATCAGGTTGCGGATGGCCGGCGTGCCGATCATGATCTCGTGCGCGGCGACGCGACCACCGCCGACTTTCTTCAGCAGCGCCTGCGATACCACTGCCTGCAACGATTCCGACAGCATCGACCGCACCATGGCTTTTTCCGCGGCCGGGAACACGTCGACCACGCGATCGATGGTCTTGGCGGCGGATGTGGTGTGCAGCGTGCCAAACACCAAGTGGCCGGTTTCGGCCGCGGTCAATGCGAGGCGGATGGTTTCCAGATCGCGCAACTCGCCGACGAGGATGATGTCCGGGTCTTCGCGCAATGCCGAGCGCAGCGCTTCGTTGAAGCCGTGGGTATCGCGGTGCACTTCGCGCTGGTTGATCAGCGACTTCTTGCCCTCATGCACGAACTCGATAGGGTCTTCGATGGTGAGAATGTGGTGATAGTGGTTGGTGTTGATGTAGTCGATCATCGCCGCCAGCGTGGTGCTCTTGCCGGAACCGGTCGGACCGGTCACACACACCAGGCCACGCGGTACATCGGAAATCTTTTTGAAAATTTCGCCCATGCCAAGCTGATCCATCGACAGAATCTTGGACGGAATGGTACGGAACACGGCGCCAGCGCCGCGGTTTTGCACGAAGGCGTTGACGCGAAAGCGGGCCAGGTTGGGAATTTCGAACGAGAAGTCGCACTCGAGATCCTTCTCGTAGCTCTTGCGTTGCTTGTCGTTCATGATCTCGTACACCAGCGAGTGCACGGCCTTGTGGTCGAGCGCCGGCACGTCGATGCGGCGGATGTCGCCATCGACACGGATCAACGGCGGCATGCCGGCTGACAGGTGCATGTCGGAGGCTTTGCTTTTGACACTGAAGTTCAGCAGTTCCTGGATGTTCATGGCGTGGGCATGCTCCTGTTTTTGAACCTACACTTTGACCCTATAATTCGGCCGCATGAGTGAGACCGACACAGCGCTGCAGGCACGCCTGCAGCAGGTACGGCAACGCATCGCCGCATATGAGCAGAAGTATGCGCGAGAGCCCCATTCCGTGCAATTGGTGGCGGTCAGCAAGACCCAAGCCGCCGAACGCGTGCGCGCGGTGTATTCGCTCGGCCACCGTCACTTCGGCGAAAACTATCTGCAGGAAGCGTTGGCGAAACGGGAAGCCTTGGCCGACTGCAACATCGTGTGGCACTTCATCGGCCCCATCCAATCCAACAAGACCCGTGACCTCGCCGCCGGTTTTGATTGGATACACAGCGTCGATCGTCTCAAGATCGCTGAGCGGTTGAACGAGCAGCGCGATCCGGCCCGGGGACCGTTGCGGGTACTGATCCAGGTGAATCTCAGCGGCGAAGCCAGCAAATCCGGCTGCACGCCCGAGGCGCTGCCGGAGCTGGCCGCCGCCATCGCCAGGCTGCCGCAACTGCGGTTACGCGGACTGATGGCCATCCCGGCGCCGGAAACCGACTTTGACCGCCAGCGTCAGGTATTTCATCAACTGCGGCTGGCACGCAACGCCGTGATGGAAGCCGGCCTGCGCGACTGCCGCGAGCTGTCGATGGGCATGAGCGCCGATTTCGAGGCAGCCATTGCCGAAGGCGCCACCCTGGTCCGTATCGGCAGCGATATTTTCGGCAAACGCCCGTAGTGGCACGCCATGGCGTGCCCGTACGCAATGTTGAATACCCCGGTTACAATGCCCTGATGATTTCCCCCGATATTTCCATCGGCACCATCGGTGCCGGCAACATGGCTACCGCGTTGCTCGAAGGCCTTTTGGCCACGGGCGTGGTGCCGTCGCGGCTGTGGGCGTCCGACCCCGATGCGCACAAGCTGCAGGCGTTCGCCGCCAAGGGCCTGCACGCCACCGCCGACAATGCCGGCCTGATCGCCGCCTGCGACGTGGTGATCCTGGCAGTGAAGCCGCAAGTGATGGGCACCGTGTTGCAACCGTTGCAGGTTGCGCTCGCGCGCAAGCCCGTGTTGCTGATTTCGGTCGCCGCCGGGATTCCATGCGCCAAACTCGCGCAATGGACCTCGCCGCAGCAAGCCATCGTGCGCTGCATGCCGAACACGCCGGCGCTGGTGCAGGCCGGTGCCAGCGCGCTCTTTGCCAACGCGCAAGTCAGCGCAGCGCAAAAAACCATCGCGCTGTCGATACTGCAGGCAGTGGGGTTGGCCTGCTGGCTCGACCACGAACAGCAGATGGATGCCGTCACCGCGCTGTCCGGTTCCGGCCCGGCGTATTTCTTCCTGCTGCTGGAAGCGCTGCAAGCCGCCGGCATCCAGCTCGGCCTTTCCGCCGAAGTGGCAAAGATGCTGGCGCTGCAAACTGCTTACGGTGCCGCCAAGCTGGCGCAACAGAGCGATGTCGATGCCGCCGAATTGCGCCGTCGCGTCACCTCGCCCGGCGGCACCACCGAAGCTGCAATCAAACAATTCGAATCCGAACAGTTCCGCGACATCGTCGCGCGGGCGCTGGCCAAGGCTGCCGCCCGCTCGGCGGAACTGGCCGCCTCCTGATCCGCGAGCATCCTCATGTCCTCCAACATCGTCGAGGCCCTCAGCCTCATCATCAGCAAAATCGGCGGCATCTACGCCATCCTGATCCTGCTGCGCTTTCTGTTACAGGCGGCACGCGCCGATTTCTACAACCCGGTGTGTCAAACCATCGTCAAGCTCACGTCGCCATTGCTGAATCCGCTGCGCCGCGTGATTCCCGGCTGGCGCCGGCTCGACATCGCCGCGCTGGTGTTGGCGCTGTTGTTGAGCTCTTGCTTCACCGAGCTGCTGATTTTCATCAACTACGGCGCCTTGCTGTCGCCGGGCAAAGTCGTCAGCTGGGCGCTGGTGGGCCTGATCGCACTGACGCTCAACATTTATTTCTACGCGATGGTGGTAATGGTGGTGGCCAGTTTCATCATGCCGCTCAGCGGCCATCCTATCCTGCTGGCGATCTACCAGCTGATGCAACCGTTCTACCGCATCGCGCATCGCATCATTCCGCCGATCGGCGGACTCGATTTTTCGCCGGTGCTGTTGATGATCGCCATCCAGGTGGTGGAAATCCTGGTGTTGAATCCGTTGGCGCAGGGCCTGCGGGTAATGCCTTCCGTCGTGATCGGACTATGACAGTGGACGCCGTTCAGAAAAAAATTCCCGCCGACTCGGTCGGGCTGGTCAGCCCGCAGCGTCTGCATTTCGACGCGCCGCTGCAACTGCGCAGTGGACGCACGATCGAGCAGTACGACCTGATGGTGGAGACCTACGGCACGCTGAACGAAGAGCGCAACAATGCCGTGCTGATCTGCCATGCACTGAGCGGCGATCATCACGCCGCCGGTTACTACGACGCCAACAACCCGAAAGAAAAGCCGGGCTGGTGGGACTGCTGCATCGGCCCCGGCAAACCGTTCGACACCAATTATTTCTTCATCGTCTGCCTGAACAATCTCGGTGGTTGCGCCGGCAGCACCGGGCCGAGTTCGATCAACCCGGAAACCGGCAAGCCGTTCGGCCCGGATTTTCCGATCATCACCGTGCGCGACTGGGTCAACAGCCAGGCGCGGCTGGCCGACCGGCTCGGCATCGAGCAGTGGGCCGCGGTGATCGGCGGCAGCCTCGGCGGCATGCAGGTGATGCGCTGGGCCATCTCGTATCCGCAGCGCTTGCGTCATGCGCTGATCGTCGCCGCGGCGCCGAAACTGTCGGCGCAGAACATCGCGTTCAACGAAGTGGCGCGGCAGTCGATCATGAGCGATCCCGACTTCCACCAGGGCCGCTACTACGACTTCAACACCTATCCGCAGCGCGGCGTGATGCTGGCGCGCATGGTCGGCCACATCACCTACCTCAGCGACGAACTGCTGCGTTCCAAGTTCGGCAAGGAAGGTGAAGGCGCCGAAGGCAACTTTGGCCGCGACCTGCGCACCGGCAAGCTCAGCTTCGGCTTCGACACCGACTTCCAGGTGCAGAGCTACCTGCAATACAAGGGCGAAACCTTCTCGAAGAATTTCGACGCCAACACCTACCTGCTGATGACGAAGGCGCTCGACTATTTCGACCCGGCGGTGGATTACGGCGGCGACTTCAGCAAGCCGTTCGCGCCGAGCCTGTGCAAGTTCCTGGTGATTTCGTTCACCAGCGACTGGCGGTTCGCGCCGGAGCGCTCACGCGAAATCGTCGACAGCCTGCTGCGCGCGCGCAAACAGGTGAACTATCTCGAGATCGACGCTGCCGCCGGCCACGATTCGTTCCTGCTGCCGATTCCGCGCTACATGCAAGCGTTGGCCGCCTACATGGGCCGTGTGGCCGCCGAGTGCCACACCGGAGGTCACCGCTGATGCGCGCCGACCTCGAAATCATCCAGGACTGGATCGCGCCCGGCAGTCGCGTGCTCGACCTCGGCTGCGGCGACGGCTCGTTCCTCGCGCACTTGAAGGCGACGCGCAACGTAAGCGAGCTTGGCATGGAAATCGATGCCGACAATATCCTGCGCTGCCTGCGGGCCGGCGTGAACGTGATCGAGCAGAACATGGACAAGGGCCTGAAGAATTTCGAAACCGGCAGCTTCGACACCGTGCTGCTGGCCCATACGCTGCAAGCGCTGCACCGGCCCGACGAAATCGTCGACGAGATGCTGCGCGTCGGCAAGAACTGCATTTTGACGTTTCCGAACTTCGCCTACTGGCGTCACCGCTTGTCGTTACTGACCGGCGGCCGCATGCCAAAATCGCCGCAACTGCCGTACGAGTGGTACGACACGCCGAACCTGCACCATTGCACGATCAGCGATTTTGATGAATTGTGCCGCACGCGCAACATCAAGGTGCTGCACCGCACCGTGGTGGACGACAACCACCACAGCACGGCGCTGATGCGGATGGCGCCCAACTTTTTCGGTATCAATGCCATCTATCACATCGCGAGGTAGCTTTATGCGCACGTTCGCCTTGTTGTTGCTGTGCTTCATCGCTTCGGTGACGCAAGCACAGACGGAAACGTCGAAAACTTTCGGCAACTACACCGTGCACTACATCGCGGTGAACTCGACTTTCATCGACGCCGACATCGCCGCCAAATATCACATCACACGCAGCAAGCGCGGCGCCTTTCTCAACATCGCCGTGCTGCGCAACGACAGCGACGGCAAGACTACGCCGGTGACGGCCAAGCTCAGCGGCGGCAAGAGCAACCTGATGCAGCAGTCGGGCCAGATCGCGTTCCAGGAAATCCGCGAAGGCGATGCCATCTACTACATCGGCCAGTTCGATTTTTCCAACGCGGAAACGCTGCGTTTCAACGTCAAGGTGCAGCCCGAAAGCAAGGGCGAGACTTATTCGCTGGAATGGACCACGCAGCTCTACGCTGACTGAGGCCGGGCTCTCGTCATGACCGACATCGTGCTGGCCAGCGGCAACAAGAAGAAACTGATCGAACTGCAAGAGCTGTTGATGGTCAAGAACGTCAACCTGTTGCCGCAGTCGCAGTTCCGCATCGCCGACGTCGAAGAGAACGGGCTCAGCTTCGTCGAGAACGCCATTCTCAAGGCCCGCCACGCCAGCAAGATGACGGGATTACCCGCCATCGCCGACGATTCCGGCATCGAAGTCGATGCGTTGAAAGGTGCGCCCGGCATTTACTCGGCGCGCTTCGCGCACCGCTATTTCAGCGGTGGCTTCAAGCAGCTGCCGCCACTGCATTCGGATCTGCAATGGCAGAGCGACGATGTCGATGCCGCCAACAACGCACTGTTGCTCGAGCTGCTGGCCGGCGTGCCAGACGGCAAACGCGGTGCGCGTTTTCAATGCGCGATCGCGATGTTCCGCTTCGCCGACGATCCGATGCCGCTGATCTGCCAGGGCGCGTGGGAAGGCAGCATCGTGCGCGAGCCGCACGGCACCCACGGCTTCGGTTACGATCCGCTGTTCTGGCTGGAAGACTACGGCTGCACGTCGGCGGCGCTGGCGCCGCAGGTCAAGAACAGTCTCAGCCACCGGGCGCAGGCATTGCAGCAACTGTTGGCACGCTGGCCGCTGTGAACGCAATCCCGCTCAGTCTTTACGTGCACGTGCCGTGGTGCGTGCGCAAATGTCCTTACTGCGATTTCAATTCGCACGCCGCGCCGACTGCACTGCCGGAAGCGGAATACGTTGATGCCTTGCTGAAGGATCTTGCCCTCGACAGCCGCTACGCGCAGGGTCGGCAATTGCAGACCATCTTCATCGGTGGTGGCACGCCCAGCCTGTTCAGCGCGCAGAGTTACGAGCGCTTGTTGCGCGGCATCGATCAGCTGGTTCCCTTCGCCGCCGACATCGAGATCACGCTCGAAGCCAATCCCGGCACGTTCGAGCAGCAAAAATTCCACGACTATCGCAGCGCCGGCATCGATCGTTTGTCGATCGGCATCCAGAGTTTCGATGACGCCCACCTGCAACGACTCGGCCGCATTCACGGCCGCGACGAAGCGTTGCGCGCGGCCGCCATTGCGCGGCAAGCCGGCTTCGACAATTTCAATCTCGACCTGATGTTCGGGTTGCCCGAACAAAGCGAAGCGCAGGCGCTGGCCGATCTGCGCACCGCGATCGACTGCGGCCCCAGTCATCTGTCGTGGTATCAGCTGACGATAGAACCCAACACCGAGTTCTACCGCCGTCCGCCGACATTGCCACCGGACGATGCGATCGCCGATCTGCAACAACACGGCATCGAATTGATGGCGCAGCACGGTTTTCAGCGTTACGAGATTTCCGCCTATGGCCAGCCCGGCAACCAGGCGCGGCACAACCTCAACTATTGGCGGTTCGGCGATTACCTTGGCATCGGTGCCGGTGCTCACGGCAAGCTGACCGAACCCGGCGACGATGGCGCGCTGAACATCCGGCGTACGCGCAAAACCCGCATGCCCGCGCACTACCTCGCCGCTGTCGCCTATACCGCGGAGTCCAATACGGTGCCGGCGGCCGAGTTGCCGCTGGAGTTCATGATGAACGCAATGCGGTTGTGCGAAGGCGTCGAAGCATCATTGCTGACCGAACGTACCGGCCTCTCGTCGACTGCAATCGCTGCGGCCTTGCGACGCTTGCAGCATCAAGGACTGATGCAAAAGTCCGCGAACCGGCTCGAGCCCACCCCGCTTGGACTGTTGCATCTGAACGCACTATTGTTGGAGTTCATGTAGGGCATGCATTACCATGCTCCTGTGGTTTTACCGCAGTATTTTCCGCGCTTTTCCATGATGGAATCGTGTTTCGAAATCAGGAGTTCCCTTGTCCTTGCGTCTTTATGAGACAACCGCCCACTTGGCGACAGCAATATACCAAGGGGACAAGGATGCCGAAGCCGCTCTGTTCGAGAGGTTCTACAAACCGGTGCTCTACGTGCTGGAGCGCAAAACCGGTGACCCGGAGCAGGCCCAGGATCTGTGTCAGGAATCGCTGTGCATCATGATCGAGCGGCTACGAACGCAGCCGCTGGCGGAGCCCGACAAGTTGTCGAGTTTTCTGCACCAGATCGCGCATAACCTGCACATCGCCGAAGTTCGCAAGTCGGAGCGTCGTCAGACCCACGCCAACCTGGAGTTGCTGGAACGGTGTGCGGCTCCGGGGCAGAACCAGCTGCGGCAACTGTTGCTGCAGCGCAGCAAGGACGCGGTGCACAAGCTGATTGCGGCGCTGCCCAACGAACGCGACAGGAAATTGCTGTACGGTTATTACATCGAAGAAAGGGACAAGGATGAACTATGCGCCGAGCTCGAACTGAGCCAGCGCCATTTCGACAAAGTGCTGTTTCGGGCGAAGCAGCGATTCAAGGAGCTGGTACTGGAGGACGACAAACGATGACTGCCCACTACAACGATCAGGAGCTGATCGACCGCTATCTCAACGGCAAGCTGACGCCGAGCGAACGAACGGCGTTTGAAGTCCGTCTACTCGACGAACCCCAACTGCTGGAACAGGTACAGATCGTCGATGCCATGAAATCGGCGTTGACCGGCGAGCGGGAAAATCTGCCGGCCGGCAACGCGTCGGGCTCTGGATTCCGCCTCGTCCCGTTCGGCGTATGGATACAGCAGCCGCTGTCATTGGCGGCCTGTTTGATGATGGTCGTATTCGGTTTGCAGCTGAGCCACTCCCGCTCGGTGGGCCCGGCCGATGACAAGAATGCAGACGCGAAGATGGCGGCCAGTGCGGTCCAGTCTCTGGGTGTCAGTACTCTGGTCCAGTTGGAAGCTTCGCGCGGTACCGAATCGACGCGCGCTATCGGCAACGCGCCCTACCTGTTCAAAGTGGATGCAGGCATCGGCAACGACGCCAGGTCGTTTGTGTTCACGCTGCACGATGCCGCCAGCAACTCGGTGTTGACGCAACCCGATCTCAAAGCCGACAACGACGGCTGGGTGTGGGTGGTGGTGAACGGTCAATTGAGCGGCGACTACCGGGCCACGCTGAGCTGGGTTGACGCCGGCGGCGCGGCGAAACAGCGGGATTTCGCGCTGACGCTGCCGCATTGATGCGGCTCTATTGACGATAACCCGGCGATGACCTGCGCGCTGAACGGCATCAGCGGCCGACGCCTATCACCGGATCGGCGGTAACGCTGCTCAACACGTATCCCGCCCAATAATACGGACTGCGATACGCCGGATTACGGCTCAAATCGCGCTGCGCCTGCTGCAGCGCCTGGGCAACGTTGCGGGTTTCCAGCAAGTGGCCGTACAACAGTTTCATGAACTCGGCCGAGGCGCGATCCGATACCGGCCACAGCGTCGATATCACCTGCCCCGCACCCTGCGCCAGGAAGCCGCGCGTCAGTCCGAACATGCCTTCGCCGTTCAATTCGAGTCCCATTGCGGTGTCGCAACCGCTGATGACGACCAGTTCGTTGTCGAAGTTGTGGCCGAGCAATTCCGACAACGTGACGAAATTGGCCACCTCGTTGTGATGCTCATCCACCGCCGACAACACCAGCCCGACATTGTCGGAGCTGGTCGAATGAAAATAGCCGTGCGTGGCGATGTGCAGGATGCGTGCGGCACGCACCGCCGGACTTACCAGGTTGTCCAGCGTCGCGCGTTCGCCGGTGAATTCGAGCACCTTGCCCTTGTCGAAGGCCATCACCAGGTTTTTCGCTTCGATGCCGGTATAAGGCAAGCGCTCGAGCTTGCCGGTCCAGTTGCGAAAGGCGTCCTGCTGCAATTCTGACGAGCGAAATCCGTCCGTCATCGCGTCGGCGTCTGCCGTCGCCAGATCGTCACGGGCAAACACCGGATCGGCAAACACGGCAATATCCTTGCGATTGGCGACGGAGTGCGCCGGTTTTTTCATGAAATACGCCGACAGCGACGGCACTTCCTTGATGGCAAAGCGATTCACCAGCGGCTCGTAGTCGTCGGTGCCGGGCAATTGCAGCGCCGCGAACGGCAGCGTATCGAGCCCACGATGCGGCACGATCACCAATTCGGCGGCATTGGCCGTGGCCAACGTCGCCGGCAACAGGAAATGACCGAGCTTGCGCAAGGCCGCCAGCGGAAACGCCGACGGCGTCTTGTCGGAAGCCACTACCGGATCGAGCAGCGACTGCAATTCGGCGGTGCTGCCGAGCCGATGCACACTGAAGGTCCTGGCCGTTATTTCGAACAGGTAGCAGTCTTGCTCGGCGATGAAGTAATAGAGCACCCGCTGTTTCGCATCGAGCCGCTGCTGGATTTCGCGCAACGACAGCGGTGGCGGCACCGGGACTTTTTTCACATTCTCCAGCCTGGCCAGCTCGAGCAAATCGTATTGATGGTAATAGGCCGTCGGCAGAACTTCGCTCATGTCTTTCGCCGCCGCGCTGTCGGCGGCAATTTTGTCGAGATTGGTGCGCAACTTCTGTTGTTCCCGGCTGGCGACATCCGCCACTCTCGGCATCGCCAGTTGTTGGCGCAGATTGATCGCCCGCGAGCGTTCGACGATGGCAAGCGCCTGCTGCTGGTAAGCCGTCGCCGATGGTTCGTCCTGCGCAAGCCCGGCATCGAGCAGCATGTCGGCCAGCGTCACGTAGATTTCGTGGGTTCTCGCGCTCCACGCCGCGCCATTGCGATCGGCAGCCAGGTCTGCGTGCAGCGCTTCCACGTGGGCCAACGCGCGCTCGCCGCAACGCAGCATCGCCGCGCGGTCACCCGCGGCCCGATAAACGGCGATGGCCGCGCTGAGAAATTCGATCTGTTCCGGATAGCTCGCGCTATTGGCCGAGATCGCTGCCTGCGCCAGACTCGTGCGCGCTTGTGCGATCTCGCCGATGATGCCGGCCAATTGCGCGTGCCGGCTCAGTATCTTGGTGGACAGCTTGATGTCGGTTTCGTTGTGGGCACCGCCTTGCGCATCGTTGTCGTTGGCCGTGTCCATTTCACACGCATTCGCGGCCGCTGTTTTGTCGACCCTGGCACCCGCTTCTTTATTGCCGGCGGTCAACAGCACCTTGGCCTCGCTTATCAATTGCCATGCCTGCTGCAGGTTTGCCGCGGCGGAACCATTGTCGGCATGCAACGTCTGCTGCCGCGCCAGCGCGACGTAGTCGTCGGCCAGATCGGCCAGTGCCTCCAGCTGTTGCGTGGTCTTGCCAGCCTGCATCGCCGATTGCCGGCACTGGCGATGGATTGCGATGGCTTTGTCGTAGTCCGCCATCAGCCGATAGTTGCGTCCCAGCATGCAGTCATACAGCTGCGCCACGTTGGCTTCGTTGGCGGGCACCAGCGTCTTCGCGGCTTCCACGTAGCTGCGGGCCTTGAGGTAATCGCCCAGCTTCTGGCTCAAATTGCCGAGGTTCCAGTAAATCACCCGCGCGCCATACGGATTCGGCGCAGGGTCGATGAGTTTGAGCGATTCGCGATAATGCTGGCTGGCATTGCGCAGTTCGCCGACGCGTTCGTACAACGAACCGAGATTGTTCTCGATGCCTTGCAGTTCGTCCATTTCGTGCGCACTCTGCGCAAAAGCGCGCGCGATCAAATGCTCGTTGATCGACGCCAGCAACTGCGTCTCGATCTCGGCGCTGGACCGATTGCCCGCATAGGCCTGCTTGAGCAACACATAGCCCATGTTGTTATGGATATGAGCCAGTGCGGCATGATCGTCGCCGGCCAACGTCAGCGCCGCCTCGATATGCGCCTTGCCTTCCTCG
>DATJXP010000273.1:0-3653 GCA_035500035.1 Candidatus Acidiferrum sp.
CCACGGCACCCTTGCTCACCGACAACGATGACGTGCTCGACGACTACCTGACCACGCATCAGGAAGCCGAGTTGGATGACATGCCAGCGACGCGGCCGTCCAGGGAAACCATCAAGGTCGAACCACAACAATCTCGCGTTGCCGCTGCGTCGATGTTCGATGCCAAGGCTCCCGCCAACGAACGCAATCAAGCGCGCTTTCGCGTACGCATCCTGGTTGGAGTCATGGTTGCCATCATCATCATCGGCGGCGGTGCGTGGGCTTATCTGGCCAATCTGTCTGGCCAATCCAATCTTGGCGTCAACAAACTGGTGGCCAATTACAATCTCAAGTCGCGAGGCTTTTTCGGTGAACAGCCTGCGGGAGGACCGGCTCCAGCAGCAACCACACCAACAACCACTGCTACACCAGCACCTGCAGTTGCAGCGGCTCCAATCGTTACAACTCCAACCGCCAATAACACAACAACGACACCGGCACCGGCGGATACCGCAAAACTGGCCGTCAACGATCCCAAACCAGCCGCTACCAACGCAGCAGTGCCCGCAGCGCAGGCGCCAATAGCTCCGCCCACTCCGGTAGCCGGCAGCGATACTGCGGAAGACACACAGTCCCAACCAGGCCATACGTTGACCATCAGCCGCTCCACCGCTGGCAACAAACTGCAGCCACAATTGCAATCCGCTTACGAGCAACTGCAAAAAGGCAATCTGCCTGCGGCCAACGATCAGTATCAGACGTTGCTGAACCGCTACCCCAATAACCGGGATGTCTTGCTCGGCCTCGCCGCCGTGCAACTGCAGCTCGGCAAAACCGACGAGGCCCGGCTGACTTACGGCCGCTTGCTTCGCCTCAATCCGCAGGACGCCCTCGCCCGCACCGGCATGCTGCAAACGGTGCCGGCGGCCGACCCGGCCAGCACCGAACGGGAATTGTTGAAATTGCGCGACCAATTCCCCGACCTGGCACCGCTCAACTTTGCGCTGGGCAATCACTACGCAATGAACAATCGCTGGCACGAAGCCCAGAGCGCCTATTTCGATGCACTGTTGCAAGCACGCAAAGCAACTCCCGACGCGGTAAGCCCGGATTATGCGTTCAACCTTGCCGTGAGCCTGGAACAGCTGGGACAGAAACGCGCGGCACTGGAGTACTATAAACAGGCCGAGACTCTGGCCGGCAACACCAAGCCTGGCTTCGACCCGGCACTGCTGCGCCAACGCCTTTCCGAATTGGGACA
This sequence comes from Candidatus Acidiferrum sp., assembly GCA_035500035.1. Classification (GTDB taxonomy): domain Bacteria; phylum Pseudomonadota; class Gammaproteobacteria; order Pseudomonadales; family Pseudohongiellaceae; genus CAILUG01. The sequence goes on from DATJXP010000273.1 coordinate 1,241, forward strand.
AAAGCAATGACGATCCAGCGCGATCCCGCCCTGCCGACACGCCGTCGCCTCGGCCGCATCCTGTTGGACGAAGGCGCCATCAGCGAAGACCAACTGCGTATCGGCCTGCGCGAGCAGCAAACTTCCAAGCGTCCGCTGGGCGCGATCCTGATCGATCTCGGTTTCGTCACCGACTCCATCGTCCGCGATGCACTCAGCGCCAACACCGGTCAACGCAGCGTCGATCTGGCACAGACCGTTATCGATTCCGAATCGATCCGTATCGTCAGCCAGGCCATGGCGCGTCGCCATACGGTACTGCCGCTGTCGTACGATCGCGATACCCATCACCTCACGCTGGCGATGGCCGACACTTTCAACATCGTCGCGCTCGACCAGATCCGTGCACAGAACGGCGGCAACCTGCAAATCACGCCGGTACTGGCGAGCGAAACCGAGATCATCCGCAACATCGAAACCAACTACGGTTTCGATCTTTCCATCGACGGCATCCTGCATGAAATCGAAACCGGCGAACTCGACTTCGACTCGTTGTACGCCGATGACAAGGGCTACAGCCACCCGATGGTGCGCCTCGTCAACGCCTTGCTGGCCGATGCAGTGCAACGCGGCGCATCCGACATCCACTTCGAACCGGAAGAAGCGTTTCTGCGCATCCGCTACCGCATCGACGGCGTGTTGCGCCAGATTCGCAGCCTGCACAAGAGTTATTGGCCGGCGATGGTGGTGCGTTTGAAAGTCATCAGCGGCATGGACATCGCCGAATCGCGCATTCCGCAGGACGGCCGCATCTCGCTGTCGCTGGTAGGACGCCAGATCGATTTCCGCGTGGCCTCGCAACCAACTTCGCACGGCGAAAACCTGGTGCTGCGTATCCTCGATCGCAAGAAAGGCATCGTGCCGATGGACAAGCTCGGCCTCAGCGAAGAAAACCTGTCGCTGTTGCAACTGCTGCTCGCGCGCCCTGAAGGCATCATCCTCGTCACCGGCCCCACCGGTTCCGGTAAAACCACCACGCTGTACTCGGTGTTGAACCATCTGAATACCGAAGAAGTGAACATCATGACGATGGAAGACCCGGTCGAATACCCAATGTCGATGATTCGTCAGTCGTCGGTGAACGAAGCGATCCAGATGGGCTTTGGCGAAGGCATTCGCTCGATGATGCGCCAGGACCCTGACATCATTCTGGTCGGCGAGATTCGTGACAACGTCACCGCCGAGATGGCGTTCCGTGCCGCCATGACCGGCCACCAGGTGTTTTCCACGCTGCACACCAACTCCGCCATCGGCGCCATTCCGCGTTTGCTCGACATCGGCGTCATCCCCGATCTCATCGCCGGCAACCTGATCGGCGTGATTTCGCAGCGCCTGATTCGCAGCCTGTGCAAGCATTGCAAGCGCCCGGTCGAAGCTACCGCCGTCGAAAAACGTCTGCTGGCCATTGCCGAATCCGAACCAGCACCGATGATCTACCATCCAGTCGGTTGCCCGATCTGTGAAAACCTTGGCTATCGCGGACGGTCATCGATCATCGAAATCCTGAAGATCACCGGCGAAATGGACGATCTGATCGGCCGTCGCGCCAGCTATCGCGAAATGCAGCGCTTGGCGCTCACGCAAGGCTTCCGCCCCATCGTGATGGATGCCTGCCGCCGCGTGCTGGACGGCACTACCAGCGTGGACGAAATTTCCCGCGTCGTCGATTTGACGGATCGCTTGCGCGAGTAAGGCCATGGCCCTCTATACCTACAAGGCAATGACGCGGGAAGGATTCATCCGGAACGGGGCATTGGAGGCCACCAACGAGGCCGACCTCGAAAAACGCCTGGTCAACATGCGGTTGGACCTGATCAAGGCTACGCCCACCGTTGAACGCAAGACCAATACCTCTCGCCATCGCGTCGAACGTCGCGATCTCATCCTGTTCTGTATCCAGATGTCGCAACTGGCGAAAGCCGGTGTTCCGCTGCTGGAGGCAATGACGGATCTGCGCGACAGCGTCGAAGGCCATCAATTCAAGGAAGTCATCGGCAATATCATCGAAGTGATCGAAAGCGGCAAAAGCCTGTCACAGGCGCTGGAGGACTTTCCTCACATTTTCGACACCCTGTTCATCAACCTGGTCAAGGCCGGCGAAGCCACCGGCAAGCTCGGCGACATCTTCGAATCGCTGTCGGATATGATCAAATGGCAGGATGAGCTGGCTTCTTCCACCAAGAAATTGCTCATGACGCCCATTATCGTCGGCACCGTGGTGATTGGCGTCACCATCTTCCTGATGGTCTATCTGGTACCGCAACTGGTGGGTTTCATCAAGAATATGGGTCAGCAGCTTCCTACCCACACCAAGGTCCTGATCGCCACTTCCGACTTCATGATTAATTACTGGTACATATGGTTGCCGACCCCG
>DATJXP010000274.1:0-8096 GCA_035500035.1 Candidatus Acidiferrum sp.
GGAACCCACGGCCCTACCCTGCAGGACATAACGACAACAACGCAACGATGACCTTGCTGACATGACATCCTCCGCACTGCTGATATCGGACGATGCCGGGTTGAACCAAAAGATCAACACGGTCTTCGAATTCATCGACTACTCGCTCAATCTGGCCGACCGCTCGCCGGAAGCCGTGACTGAAGCGCTCGAGCGCGACGATCAACCCGTCATCGCCATGCTGGTCGCCACCGACGACGGCAGCGACGGCGAACTGCTGACGCTGCTGAACAAGTTGCGGCCCTCGTTGCCGATCTACCTGCTGACGCCGGATGCTGAACCCGCGGCGGTTCCACGCGGCGCCAGCGGCTGGATCGCGCTGCCGGTGCAGTACCGCAAACTGCTCGGCATCGTGCGTCACGCCGAGAAGGAAGGCCGCAAGACCGTGCGCCCACTCAACGGCCCGTCGGTATCGCTGACCGGCCAGAGCACCAAACTGAAGGAAATCCAGGCCTTGATCCGCCATGTGGCGATGACCGATGCCAACGTATTGCTGCTCGGCGAATCCGGCACCGGCAAGGAAGTGGTGGCGCGTTCCATCCACTTCCTGTCGCTGCGCAACGATCACCCGTTCATCGCGGTGAACTGCGGCGCGATACCGCCCGAGCTGCTCGAATCCGAATTGTTCGGCCACGAGAAAGGCGCCTTCACCGGCGCCATCAGCACCCGCAAGGGCCGCTTCGAACTGGCCGAAGGCGGCACGCTGTTTCTCGACGAAATCGGCGACATGCCGCTGAACATGCAGGTCAAACTGCTGCGCGTGCTGCAGGAGCGCTGCTTCGAGCGCGTCGGCGGCACCAAGACCATGCAGGCCAACGTGCGGTTGATCGCCGCCACCCATCAGGACCTGGAAAAGAAAATCGGCGAAGGCAAGTTCCGCATGGACTTGTTCTACCGCCTCAACGTATTCCCGATCGAACTGCCGCCGCTGCGTGAACGCGCCGACGACATTCCGCTGCTGATCCGCGAATTTTCGCTGCGCATGGAGCTCGATCACCGCAGTCCGATCCATTTCGACCAGAGCGCCATCGATGCGCTGGCGCATCACCCGCTGCCGGGCAACGTGCGCGAACTGGAAAATCTCGTCGAACGTCTCGCCATTCTCTATCCCGGCGAGACCATCACCCGCGCCAAGCTGCCGCAGCGGTATCAGGGTGAGGCCGTTGACGCATCGCGCACGATGGAAATCCCTGCCTATGAACGGCCTCATCCCGCCGAAGCCGCCCCAGCGGCAAAGGCGGATCAATTGCCTCAAGCAGATCAAATCAGCCTGGCCGACACCATCGATCTCAAACAGTATTTGTACGATCTCGAAAAAGATCTGATCCAGAAAGCGTTGAGCAATTCCGATTGGGTGGTGGCCAAGGCGGCCAAGACCTTGTCGCTGCAACGCACGACGCTGGTCGAGAAGATCAAGAAATTCGAGATTCAGAGTCCGGAACTGTAACGTCCCTGTAGTTGGTTGTTTCATACGGCGCCTTCTGGCGCCGTTTTTTTCATGAACCGGCAAACGCTTTACCGGCAGAGCATTGGCGCTACTCAAGGTGCGTCTGCTTCGAGCGCCGCGGGCGCTTTCTTCTCGACCAAAGTTTTGTCACAGCGTCAAAAGTTTTTGCGAGTGACGTAAAACCCTCCGCCAAAAAAACCGCGCCGGCATTGATGGCGGCAAGGTGGCGGCAAGAATTAGCCTTGTTTTGCCGGCATTTTTGCGATTTTTTGTGAATTGGCACACGGCTTGCTCAACACTGGTCAAGACCACAAGGGCCTCGACCATGAACAAGCAACCTCGCATCCTGATCGTCTCCGAAGATTCTTCCCTGCGCAGTGCGCTGTGCGAACCGCTGGAAAGCGCCGGCTATCACACGGTGGAAAGCAGCGGCGACAACGAAGCGCTGCAACACATTGCCGGCGGCAGGATCAACCTCGTCATCTGCGACATCGAACTCGGCGGCATGGAAGACCTGCTGCTGTTGTCGGAAGCGCGCAACCTCAAGGCGCAACTGCCGTTCGTGCTGATCACCACCTACACCTCGATTCCGAAAGCCGTCACCGCCATCAAGGCCGGCGCCAGCGACTACATCACGATGCCGTTCTCCACCGACATCCTGCTGGAAACGGTCAACCGCCTGTGCAGCCAATCGGTGATCGCGCAGGACCTGGTGCTGGCCGACATCCGCAGCCAGCAATTGGCCGAACTGGCCCGCCGCGTCGCCCAGAGCGCCGCCACCGTGATGATCACCGGCGAGTCCGGCAGCGGCAAGGAAGTGTTTGCCCGCTTCATCCACGCCAGCTCGCCGCGCAGCCACAAACCGTTCATCGCCATCAACTGCGCCGCGATTCCGGAAACCATGCTGGAGTCGCTGCTGTTCGGTTACGAGAAAGGCGCCTTCACCGGCGCGGTGGCCGCCAAGCCCGGCAAGTTCGAACAAGCCAACGGCGGCACGCTGCTGCTCGACGAAATTTCCGAAATGGATCTCGGCCTGCAAGCCAAGCTGCTGCGCGTGATCCAGGAGAAGGAAGTCGAACGTCTCGGCGGCAACCGCCCGCTCAAGCTGGACGTGCGCATCATCGCCACCACCAACCGCAACCTGAAACACGAAGTGGCCGCCGGCCGTTTCCGCGAAGACCTCTACTACCGTCTCAACGTATTCCCGCTGGCGTTGCTGCCGCTGCGTCAGCGCCAGGGCGACATCGTCTCGCTCGCCCGCACCTTCGTCGAACGCCACCAGGGTGCACGCGCGCTCGGCATCGACGAAGACGCGATGAACCTGCTGCAGAACCACAGCTGGCCCGGCAACGTGCGCGAACTCGAGAACGTCATCCAGCGCGCGCTGATTCTCGCCACCGGCGATCGCATCACCGCCGGCGACCTCGTGTTCGAAAGCCAGGAAACCGCCGATGACGGCGCCAACGTCACCGTCAACGCCATCGTCTCCGCCGCCCAGACCGCGCTGCAAAGCGATCTGAAAAGCCGCGAGCAGGCGCTGATCTTCGACGCCATCAGCCATCACAGCCGCAAGCACGCGGCCGAACTGCTCGGCATCAGCCCGCGCACGCTGCGCTACAAGATCGCGCAGTTCCGCAAGGCCGGCCTGGCGATTCCCGCCTGATTCCAACTACGACTGACATTGAGGCAACCCCATGACTCCGATTGCGCCCATCAATGCCGCCCACATCAATTCGGTGCTGGACCAGATCCGCACCAGTTCGCGCAACCTGCTCGGCGGCGACGTGCCCAAAACCACGCGCGCCGATTTCTCCAGCCTGCTGGAAAACACCATCAGCAAGGTGAACTCGATGCAGCAGGAAGCCGACGCGATGAAGACTTCGTACGAGCTGGGTGACAGCGACCTCGACCTGCCGAGCGTGATGGTCTCGATGCAAAAAGCGTCGCTGGCCTTCGAGGCGATGACGCAGGTGCGCAACAAGTGCCTGACCGCCTACCAGGAAATCATGAACATGCCGGTTTGACCCTGCTTCTGAAACCGACCACCGACTACTGATCAATTGACGCATCATGGCCACCTCGACTATCACTTCGACCACTTCGTCCGCTCTCGCCTCGCTGGCTTCGCTGAGCCAGATGAGCATCATGCGCCAGATCGGCTTCCTGCTGTTGATCGCCGCCAGCATCGCGCTCGGTTTTTCCGTCGTGATGTGGTCGCGCGACGAAGACTATTCCGTGCTGTATCCGGAAGCCGCCGCCCAGGACAACACCGACATGGTCAACGCGCTGGAAGGCAGCCAGATTGCCTACCGCATCGATCCCAAGTCGGGACTGGTGTCGGTGCCCAGCACGCAACTGCAGCAGACGCGATTGATGCTGGCCAACCAGGGCCTGCCGCGCACCGCGCATCCCGGTTACAAAGGTCTCGACGACGCTTCGCCGATCGGCGCCAGCAACTTCGTCGAGCAGACCCGCTACAACCGCGCGCTGGAACAGGAACTCGTCACCACCATCAAGCTGATCCGCGGCGTGCGCGATGCGCGCGTGCATCTGTCCATTCCCAAGCAGACCTCGTTCGTACGCAACGGCAACAAGCCGAGCGCGTCGGTGATGGTCGATCTGGTCGGCTCCCAGGCCATCAGCGACAGCCAGATCGCCGGCATCGCCCATCTGGTGTCGGCCAGCGTGGCCGGCATGGAAGCGTCCGACGTTTCCATCGTCGATCAAAAAGGCAAGTTGCTGTCGCGCCAGCACGATGCCGACTTCCAGAGCAGCGCCGAGCAGGTGCAGTTCACGCGCGAACTCGAACAGGAATACACCCAGCGCATTCTCGGCATCCTCACGCCGATGGTCGGCGAAGGCAAGGTCAAGGCGCAGGTCACCGCCGATCTCAACTTCATGGTCACCGAAACCACCGAGGAAAATTACAACCCGCAGGGCGCCGTGTTGCGCAGCGAGCAGACGCAACAGGAAAACCGCGCCACCTCGACGACGCCGCTGCCGGGCGAGCTGGCGCAGAACGCGCCGACGCAATCCAATGCCGCCAACGCCGCCAACAATCCGCAGGGTACGCAGGACAACATCACCAACACCACCAACGCCATCGGCAACCAGAGCCGCGTCAACGCCACCCGCAATTACGAGATCGACCGCAGCGTCAGCCACCACAAGAACGTACCCGGCACCATCAATCGCCTGTCGGTTGCCGTCGTGGTGGATCTGACGCCGAAACCCGTCGTCAATCCCGACGACGACAAGGCAAAACCGGCGCCGGAACTGACACCGCAGCAAGTGCAGGAAAAACTTGCCAAGTTCGATCGCATCGTCAAGGAAACCATCGGCTTCAGCGACAAGCGCGGCGACAGCGTCAACATCATCAGCGAAGCCTTCACTCCCGATGCCGCCTTGATGGAAAGCACGCCGCTGCCGGTGTGGGAACAGGCATGGGTGTGGCGGCTGGCCAAATTGCTCGGCGCCATCACGCTGGTGCTGGTGCTGATCTTCACGGTATTGCGCCCGGCGATGACCTCGGTGGTACGTCCGTCGATCAACGTCGTCAGCCAGGCGGTGCCACAGTTGGGTTCTTCGATAAACGTCCAACTGGCAGCGAGCGAAGACGTCCAGAACGCCCAGAACGGCGTCGCCAAATTGCCGGCCCGTTCGGTTTACGACGAAAACCTGCAACTGGCGCAGAACCTGGTCAAGAACGAACCGGCGCGCGCGGCGCGCATGATCAAGGAGTGGGTGGCCAATGATTAGTCGCGCAGCCATGAGCAACGACGGCATCAGCCGCTGGGAATCGCCGCACCTGATCGACATGCCGGTCAAGCCGGAGTTGAGCGAAGCGGCACTGGAAGAACTGCGCAAGGATGCCATCAACCGCGGCTATGCCGACGGTTTCCAGCAGGGCCAACAGCAGGCCGAGCGCATGCTGCAGCAGAAGATCACCCAGATCAATCAATTGGTGGAGACGCTGGCGTCGCCGTACGCCGATCTCAACCAGCAAGTGCTCGACACGCTGGTGCTGCTCGCCGGCAAGATCGCCCGCAGCCTGGTCAAGCGCGAATTGCATACCGCGCCCGACGCCATCATGGCGCTGGTGCGCGACACCGTCGGCATCCTCAACCTGCCGACGCAAGTGGTGAACCTGCACCTGCATGCCGACGATGCGAGGCTGCTGCAGGAACTCACCGGCGCCGCCGACGGCAAGCGCTGGCACATCATCGAAGATCCGATGGTGGCGCGCGGCGACTGCAAGGTGAGCTGCCAGGATTCCATCGTCGACGGCAATCTCGCCAGCCGCATCAATGCCGTCATCACCCAATTCCAGGGAGACGAACGTGGTTGAAGCAGAACACGGCGCCGCCACCGCGTTTCCCGGCACCGCCGGCAAGCTGCAATTCCTGCAGCAGCATCTGCTCGATTTCTGCAACAGCGTGCGCCCGCCGGTATTGCCGGTCGAAGGCAAGCTGGTGCAGATGACCGGCCTCACGCTGGTCGCCACCGGCTGCAAGGCCTCGATCGGCAGCCGCTGCCGCATCGAAACCACCGCCGGCAATTTCATCGATGCCGAAGTCGTCGGCTTCTCCAGCGAAAAACTGTTCCTGATGCCGATCGGCCGCGTGCACGGTCTCAATCCCGGCGCGCGCGTGATTCCCGAATTGCGTTATCCGCAAGTCGGCGTCGGTTCCGAACTGCTCGGCCGCGTCATCGACGGCAGCGGCGAACCCATCGACAAACTCGGCGAACTCAAATACCGCCATCACAGCCGCATGATCGGCGCGCCGATCAATCCGTTCGCACGGCAACCGATCACGCGCGCGCTCGACGTCGGCGTGCGCGCCATCAACGGGTTGTTGACGGTCGGCCGCGGTCAGCGCATCGGTCTGTTCGCCGGCTCCGGCGTCGGCAAGAGCGTGTTGCTGGGCCAGATGACCCGCCACACCGAAGCCGACGTGGTCGTGGTCGGCCTGATCGGCGAACGCGGCCGCGAAGTGCGCGAGTTCGTCGAAAACATTCTCGGCAAGGAAGATTTCCGCAAGGCCGTCGTCGTCGCCACGCCGGCCGACGATCCGCCGCTGATGCGTCTGCACGGCGCCTGGCGCGCCACCGCGATCGCCGAACATTTCCGCGACCAGGGCAAGAACGTGCTGCTGCTGATGGATTCGCTGACCCGCTTTGCGCAAGCGCAACGCGAACTGGCGCTCGCCATCGGCGAACCGCCGGTGACGCGCGGCTATCCGCCGTCGGTGTTCGCGATGATTCCGCAATTGGTCGAACGTGCCGGCAACGGCGCCGGCGACAACAGCGGCTCCATCACCGCGTTCTACACGGTGCTGGCCGAGGGCGACGACCAGCAGGATCCGATCGCCGATGCCACCCGCGCCATTCTCGACGGCCACATCGTGCTGTCGCGCACGCTGGCGGAAGCTGGCATATATCCTGCAATAAGCGTTGAAGCCTCGATCAGCCGCGTGATGAGCACGATCGCCGAAGCGCCGCACCTGGCGGCGGCGATCAAGTTCAAGCAGACGTGGAGTACGTACGAGAAGAACCGCGACCTGATCAGCGTCGGCGCCTATCGCAAGGGCGCGGATGCGGCGATCGATTACGCCATCGGCAAATTTCCAAGGCTGCAGCAGTACCTGCAGCAGGGTTCCGGCGAGAAGGCTTCGCTGGAGAACAGCAAACAGCAGTTGTACAAACTGCTTGCAGAGGAGCAATCCTGATGAAACGCTCAGAACGACTGGAAAAGATCAATGCCATCAACCACGGCATGGAAACGCTGGCCGGCGCCAACCTCGCCAACATCCAGGCCGAATACGCCAACCAGACCAACCAGCTCGAGCAGTTGCTGGTCTATAAGGCCGAATACGCCGACAAGTTCACGCAGCGCATGAAGGGCGACGTCAGCCCGCAGGAACTGCAGGATTACCGCTATTTCTTCGCCTCGATCGATGCCGCCATCACGCAGCAGCAGAGCATGGTCAACCACTTCAAGAAGATGGTGGAGAAGAGCCGCGAGGAGTGGCTGAGCCGCCACCAGGAAGTGCAGAAGATCAACCAGGTGTCGTCGCACTTGCGTCGCTCCGAAGCCGTGGCGAAGAACCGGCTCGAACAGAAAGTGCTCGACGAAATCACCGCTCACTTCTTCCACGGTCCGGCACTGGCGGCGAAACACTGATGCGTATCGCTTCTTCCGCAACCGACGTGCTGCTGGCGACGTCCGACAACGCCGCGACTCCGGCCGAACCCGGTCATGGTGCCGGTCTGTTCGCGCGGCTGTTGCACGCGAATCCCGCCGACGAGGCGGCGAAAACGACCGGCGGCAAAACTTCCGCTGCCGGCGATCTTGCGTTCGAACCGACACCGGTCCGCACCGGCGGCATTCCCGACAAGTCGGCTTTGCGCAGCGGCAGCAAGGATGCCGCACTCGCCGCGACGGTGAAGACCGCGCGCACCGATGCGGCCAAGGCCGCCGCCACCGAATTGCAAACACCGCAGCATGCGACCCAGGCCGCACTGCTGGCCGGTGCGAAGGCAAGTGCCAACGCCACCGCCGATGCAACCGGCACCACGCAGCAAGACGACACCGCAATGACAACTGCCG
>DATJXP010000275.1:0-19521 GCA_035500035.1 Candidatus Acidiferrum sp.
CTTTCAAAGACAACCTCGACGCCATGCTGTACCCGATCATGATTACCGCTGTCGGCATCGTGATCAGCCTGATCACCAAGATCGTCACCCATATGCTGGTGACGGTCAGCGCCGAAGACAAAGTCGGCAAGGCATTGAAGACGTTGCTGGGCCTGTCCACCGTGCTGATGATCATCGTCATGTACTTCGTGACCAAGGCCATGGTGCCCGAGTCGTTCGAGATCAACGGCGCCACCTACACCGCGATGGGCGTGTTTTACTGCTTCCTGGCCGGCTTGCTGGCTGGTCTGGCAGTAGGCTTCCTGACTGAGTACTACACCTCCACCGATTACTCGCCGGTCAGGGAAATCGCCAAGTCGTGCGAAACCGGCGCGGCCACCAACATCATTTTCGGTCTGGCACTCGGCTACAAGAGCACCGTGCTGCCTTATATCTCGATCGCAATTGCGATCTTTGCATCGTGGCATCTGGCCGGCATGTACGGCATCGCCATCGCCTCGATCGGCATGCTCGGCACGCTGGTGATCGCGCTGATGATCGACGCTTACGGTCCGGTTGCCGACAACGCGGGCGGTATCGCCGAGATGGTGGGTCTCGATAAAGAAGTGCGTCGTCGCACCGACATTCTCGACGCTGCCGGCAACACCACGGCCGCCATCGGTAAAGGTTTCGCCATCGGCGCTGCCATCCTGACTTCGCTCGCTCTGTTCAGCGCCTTCATCACGCTGTCGCAGAACCTGATGCGCGCGCTGCCGAAGTACGGCGCTTCCTACAACCTGATCAGCAACATCACGCTGCTGGATCCGGTGGTATATACGGCTTTGTTCATCGGCGCGGTACTGCCGTTCCTGTTCAGCGCGATGACGATGAAGAGCGTGGGCTCCGCCGCGTTCGACATGATCGAAGAAGTGCGTCGTCAGTTCCGCACCATTCCTGGTTTGATGGAAGGCACCGCTCGTCCGCAGTACGGCACTTGTGTCGCCATCTCCACCAAGGCCGCGTTGCGTGAAATGATCGCACCTGGCGTGTTGATCATCGGCACGCCGCTGGTTGGCGGCTTCCTGTTCGGTGTACAAGCGGTCGCCGGTATTCTGGCGGGTTCGCTGGTAGCCGGTGGCGTGTTGGCCATCTCGTCGTCGAACAGTGGCGGCGCGTGGGACAACGCCAAGAAATACATCGAGAAGGGCAACCATGGCGGCAAGGGTTCCGATTGTCACAAGGCTGCCGTCGTCGGCGACACCGTTGGCGATCCGTTGAAAGACACTTCCGGCCCTTCGCTGAACATCCTGATCAAGCTGTCGGCGATCCTGTCGCTGGTGTTCGCGCCGTTCTTCGTGAACTTCGGTGGCATCCTGCTGTGATGGCATCGTTGTACAAGTAGTCAATGGAAAGGGGGCCTGTGCCCCCTTTCTGCTTTTAGGCAATAACCTTCATTTTGTAGAGTATTTCTCCATGGCTACTGCAACCAAAGTGCAACGCAATGTCAGCCCCAACCTGAGCCGGATCGCCAACATCGTCGTGGTCGCCTCAGGCAAGGGCGGCGTCGGCAAGAGCACTACTGCGGTCAATCTGGCGCTTGCACTGCATCGCCAAGGCGCCAAGGTTGGTTTGTTCGATGCGGACATCTACGGCCCGAGTCAGCCACTGATGCTGGGCGTGGCCGGCATGCGGCCGCAGATAATCAACGGCAACCAGATGACACCGATCACTGCACACGGCATCAAATGCAACTCGGTGGGCTTTCTTGTCGATGACAATCAGGCGATGGTGTGGCGCGGCCCGATGGTGGTGGGTGCGTTCAACCAGATTCTCAACGACACTGCGTGGGGCCAACTCGACTACCTCGTCATCGACATGCCGCCCGGTACCGGTGATATCCAGTTGAGTCTGGCGCAGTCAGTGCCGGTCACGGGTGCCGTCATCGTTACGACGCCGCAGGACGTGGCGTTGCTCGATGCCAAGCGCGGCATCGAAATGTTCCGCAAAGTGCAGGTGCCGATACTCGGCGTGGTCGAGAATATGGGCATCCACATCTGCAGCAAGTGCGGTCACAGCGAGCATATCTTTGGCGAGGGCGGCGCTGATCGCATCGCGCACGCTTATGGCGTTGAAGTGCTGGGCACGTTGCCGCTCGATGGCAAGATCAGGGAGCAATGCGATGCGGGCACGCCCGCGGTGGCTGCCGAGCCCAATGGCCACGTTGCACAAATCTATGGCCATATTGCCCAACGCGTACGCGATCAACTAGCGGGCGCTCAGGCGCCGGCGATGCCGAACATCAGCGTGTCGGATGATTAACCCTGCTTCTCCACCGCGTCGCGCAAGAGTTTGAACAATTTGCGCGCGGCGGCGGGAGGCCCGTTCTGCTCGGCTTCCTTGCGTGCCTGGCGCAGCAGTTGACCCACCACTTGCGCATCCAGCGCCGGATAGGCCGCCAGCACGTCATTGAGCTGCTGTTTGTCGCCCAGCAGCAGCGCATCACGCAGCTGCTCGATGCGGTGAAACCGGCGTTTTTCCATTTCGACGTTGAGGTTGAGCTGGCCATGGATGCGTTCGATCGTCTCTTCGTCGACGTCACGCATCACCTTGCCGATGAACTGCAACTGGCGGCGCTGGGCGCCATGTGCGTTCGGTAACCGGCGGTATTCCTCGATGGCAGCAAGCAGCTTGTCAGGCAGTTCGCATTTGGCCAGCGTTGTTGGGGTGGCTTGAGTGAGCTGCTCACCCAGCGCCTGCAAGGCGTCGGAGTCTCGCTTGAGTTGGCTCTTGTTGGGCCTTATGGCTGGCTCTGCATCAGGTTTGCGGCGCATCTGAGGCCACTGCTTATTCTTCGCCGAAGCGTTGATCCAGCAACTTCTGTATTGCGTTGAGCGCGTCCTGTTCGTCGGCGCCATCGAGCACCAGGTTGAGTTCGCTGCCCATCGGCGCTGCCAGCAGCATCAGTGACAGGATGCTCTTGGCATCGACCATGCGTTCGCTGGTGCCGAGCGTGATCTTGCTCTTGAAGTTGGCGGCAGTGGATACGAGCTTGGCAGCCGCCCGCGCATGCAGGCCGGCCTTGTTGGGAACGGTGATGGTGGTACTGATCATGGGGCTGCTTACGCGAGAATGGTCAGACAAGTTCCTTGTGGCGAACCTGAACATTATAGCCAAGGGCCTTGAAATGCTGGCCTAGTTTTTCACAAAGAAACACCGAGCGGTGCTGGCCGCCGGTGCAGCCGATGGCCACGTTGATATAGCGCCGGTTGCTGGACTGGAAACGTGGCAGCCAGCGGATCAGGTAGTTGCGGATATCGTCGTACATTTCACCGACTTCGCTCTGCGCCTCGAGGTAATCGATGACGGGTTGGTCAAGCCCGCTCAGCGGTCGCAGCGCCTCGATCCAGTGCGGATTGGGCAGGCAGCGCGCGTCATAGACCTGGTCGGCGTCGACCGGTACTCCGTTCTTGAAACCGAACGATTGGAACTGCAGCGCCATGCCGGTACCTTCGGAACCGGCAACCCTGCTCTTGATGATGTCGCGCAACTGGTGGATGGAATAGCCGCTGGTGTTCAGCGTCAGGTCGGCCAGGCCGGCGATCGGTTCCAGCAATTGCTTTTCGTGTGCCACCGCTTCCATCAATCCCAACTGGTTGTTCGACAGCGGGTGCTTGCGACGGGTTTCGCTGAAGCGCTTGATCAGGATGTTGTCGTCGGCATCGAGAAAGATGATCTGCGAGTCGACGCCGGTGGCCCGCATCGATTCGTAGATTTGCGGAAACCTCAGCAGGTCTTCGGGAATGTTGCGCGCATCGATACTGACGGCGACGCGCGCCAGCGCCAGCCTGTCGTCGGCCAGGCGCTTGGCCAGGCTTGGCAGCAGGCTGGCCGGGATGTTGTCGACGCAGTAATACTCGAGATCTTCCAGTACATGCAGACACGTGGTCTTGCCGGAGCCGGAGCGGCCGCTGACGATGATGAGTTTCATGCTAGTTCCCCTTGCGCAAACCGCCGGCTTGCAACGGGAAGATCAGCGATGTGGCCCGCGCAGGCGGATCAGATCAGCTGCTTTCTCTCGTTGGAAGGCGCTATGCCGAGCGATTCGCGGTATTTGGCGATCGTGCGCCGCGCCACCCGGATGCCTTGATCGGCCAGCACATCGGCGATCTTGCTGTCGCTGAGCGGTTTGCGCGCGTTCTCGGCGTCGACCAGTTTCTTGATGATGGCGCGAATGGCGGTGGACGAACATTCGCCGCCGGTGTCGGTGTCGACATGGCTCGAGAAAAAATACTTCAGTTCGTAGATGCCGCGCGGCGTGTGCATGTATTTCTGCGTGGTGACGCGCGAGATGGTGGATTCGTGCATGCTGACGGCTTCGGCGATGTCGCGCAGCACCAGCGGCTTCATGGCTTCTTCGCCGTAGTCGAGGAAGTTCTTCTGGTGCTCGACGATCTTGCTTGACACCTTCAGCAGCGTTTCGTTGCGGCTCTGCAGGCTTTTGATGAACCAGCGGGCTTCCTGCAGGCTGTCGCGCAGGAAGGCGCTGTCGCCGTCGCGGGCGCGGCCGGCTAGTGCGGCATAGGCCGGATTTACCCGCAGGCGCGGCGCGGTTTCCGGATTCAGATCGACCTTCCAGCGGCCGTTCTCTTTCTTGACGAATACGTCCGGCACTACATAAGTGGTTTCCGACGGAGTGATCTCGGCGCCCGGGCGCGGATTCAGCGCCAGGATGATCTGCATCGCTTCCTTGAGCTCGGGTTCCTTGATGCGCAGCCGGCGCATGATCGTGTTGTAGTCGTGGCTGGCCAGTTGGGGCAGGAATTCGTCGATGATGCGCAGGGCGTTCTGTACGCCGGGATAGTCCTTGTCGTATTGGCGGATCTGGATGGTCAGGCATTCGCGCAGATCGCGGTAGCCGACGCCGACCGGATCGAATTGCTGCACCAGGTGCAGCACCGCCATCACCTCGTCTTCTTCGATATCGGCAAGGCCCTGTTCGTTGTTGAGTCCTTGCACCAGCGCCTCGATGCCGATCGTGAGCTGGCCGTTGCTGTCGATGGCGTCGATCAGCGTGGTCGCGATCAGTTTGTCGCGGGCCGACATCGGCGTCAGGTTGAGCTGCCACGTAAGATGGTCCTGCAGCGTCTGGCCGGTGCTGGTGCGGGTTTCGAAATCGCTGCTGGGCTCGTCGCTGTCGTTGCTGCTGCCCGATGACGAAGGTTGGGAATCGACGTAGATGTCGTCCCAACTGGTATCGACGGAGAGGTCTTCCGGAATGTCCTGTTCGTTCCAGCTTTCGTCGGCACTGAAATCCTGCGCTTCGGTGAAGTCGTCGGAGTCGGACTGGGCGGCGGGCTCGCTCGAGTCGCCGGCGTCGCCACTGGTGAAGCCGCTCTCGTCCTGGCTTTGTTCGTTACCCGCTTCGCCGCCTTCTTCGGCAGCAGCCTTGTAGTCGCCGGTGTCGAAGTCTTCTTCGACTTCCAACATGGGATTCGATTCAAGGGCTTCCTGGATTTCCTGTTGCAGATCGAGCGTCGACAACTGCAGCAACTTGATCGCCTGCTGCAATTGCGGCGTCATGGTGAGCTGCTGCCCGAGTTTTAGCTGCAAAGACAATTTCATGGTGACGCTGCTGGCTGGACTGCTTTCCGGCGGTAGTGGCTGCGGAGACTGCTGTAAGACCCGTTTGTCCGTGGGTCGGGTGGGGAGGGATGTTAGCAAAACTCATGCCGTGTAAACCATCGGCCCGAGTCGGTTACATGCGGAAGTTTTCACCCAGATAAACCGACCGCACTTGCGGGTCGTCGAGAATGCTGGCCGGGGTACCCTCGGCCAGGATGCGGCCGGCGTTGACGATGTAGGCGTATTCGCAAATATCGAGGGTTTCCCGCACGTTGTGGTCGGTTATCAGCAAACCGATGCCCTTTTGACTTAGCGTGCGGATGATGGTCTTGATGTCGTTGACTGAGATGGGATCGACGCCGGCAAAGGGTTCATCCAGCAGAATGAAGGCTGGTTCGGTAGCCAGCGCACGGGCGATTTCGACGCGGCGACGCTCGCCACCGGACAGGCTCATGCCTTCGATGTCGCGCAGATGAGTGATGTTGAATTCTTCCAGTAACTGGTTCAGTCGGCTTTCACGGCCGGCGCGATCGAGGTCGGCCCGGGTTTCGAGAATGGCCATGATGTTGTCGGCCACCGACAGCTTGCGGAAAACCGAGGCTTCCTGCGGCAGGTAGCCGATGCCGGAACGCGCACGCAGATGCATCGGCGCATGGGAGAGGTCCTTGTCGTCCAGCAATACCTGTCCAGCGTCGGCTGAAACCAGGCCGATGATCATGTAGAACGAAGTGGTCTTGCCCGCGCCATTGGGGCCGAGCAGGCCGACGATCTGGCCGCTCTTCACTTGCAGCGACGCATCCTGCACGACTTTTCTGCCCTTGTAGCTCTTGGCCAGCTTGCGGGCCTGCAACACGTGCGAGCTCATGGCTTGTCTTTCTTGGGAGGAATGGTCATGTGGACCGGACCGGTGCTGCTCTCGGTCGTGTTCATCTTGTGTTCGATATGCGGACTCTGGATCAGCTTGCCGTCCTGATTGAGCTCGCCATCGCCATCGATGGTGAGGATGTTGGTATTGTTGTTGAGGCTGATCTGTTTGCCGTTGCCGGTGACCAGAGCCTG
Organism: Candidatus Acidiferrum sp.; assembly: GCA_035500035.1. Taxonomy (GTDB): domain Bacteria; phylum Pseudomonadota; class Gammaproteobacteria; order Pseudomonadales; family Pseudohongiellaceae; genus CAILUG01. The sequence goes on from DATJXP010000275.1 coordinate 6,661, forward strand.
GTCCTTGGAAGGTTGCTGCTGGAAGTGAGCGGGGGCGCCGGTAGCGATGGCCAATTGCAGCTCCTTGTCTTTCGTCAGGATGCGGATTTCAGCGCCGGTGATCAGCAGCGTGCCTTGCGTGAGCTTGGCGGGACTGGCGACGCTGCCTTTGTAAATGACCCAGCCATCGGCCTGGGCGGAACTGCCCGCGGGGCCATCGATGTCGATGGCCTGCTTGGCATCTTCCGGCAAGGCCAGCGATGCGTCGCTCACGCACAGGCCGACTGCCACTACGGCGCTGCACAGCAGCAAGTGCAGATGACGGTTACGGCACATAGGTTCCTCGCACGTCCTTCAGCAGGCTGATTGTATTGTTCGACAGATCCAATTGCATGCCGGTTCCACGCTGATGGAACGAGCCGGTCGAAATGTCGGCAACGGCATCGGTGCGGGCGCTTTTGGCAGCCGGCATCACGAGCATGCGGCTGGTTTCCACCAGCAATGGCCCGGTTTCCTCCAGCGTGGTGCTGGCTTTGACGTTGCCGTTCAACGCAATTTCATCGTTACCGTTGACATGATGCACGTTGCCTGTGTCGGACGACACGAGCCAGGGCGCGCCTTGGTCGCGGAACCAGTGGTATTGCGGGGTCTCCAGTTCGGCGTGATCGTCGTCGGCGAAATGGTTCATGCGGGGTGCCGTCAGCAGCATCAGTCGTTTACCAATGCCATCGAAGCGTTCGGTATGCATGCCAATAAGATAGTAGTCGTACGGCGCATCGAGTTTGGCGGCGATGGTTTCGGCGGTATGGGTATCGAGCCCTGGCTTGCACGCGACCAGCGTACAGGACAGAAGCGCGGCGGCAACTGTGGCGCGTTTCGACTCGGGTTTCATACCACGTTGGCCCGCAACAGGTCGTGCATCGTGACGATGCCCGCGAGCTTGCCGTCTTCGGCCATTGCGGCCAGGCTGTAGATCGCATTGTCCTGCATCAGCCTGGCAGCTTCGGAAGCGAGTGCATGACGTGGGATCGATTTGAAGCGACCGGTCATCACGCTGGCGACCGTCGTGGTGTGGATGTCGAGCCCCTTATCGAGCACGCGGCGCAAATCGCCGTCGGTGAACACGCCGCAGATATTGCCGTCGTCGCCGGTGATCGTGGTCATGCCGAGATTCTTGGTGGTGATTTCCATCAGGGCCTTGGCGATGGTCGTGCCTTTCGTCACGCTCGGAATGCCGGCACCGGTGTGCATCACATCTTCCACCTTCAACAGCAGCCGTCGTCCGAGATTGCCGCCTGGATGCGAGAACGCAAAATCCTCGGCGGTAAAGCCACGTGCTTCCAACAGTGCCATCGCCAGCGCATCGCCAAGCACGAGGGCGGCGGTCGTGCTTGTGGTTGGTGCGAGTCCGAGCGGGCAGGCTTCCTTGGCGACGCTGGCGTCCAGGTTGGCGTCGGCGGTGCGCGCGAGTTCCGAATCCGGATTGCCGCTCAAGGCAATCAAGGCGACGCCCTTGCGTTTGAGAATGGGCAGCAGCGCCAGCAGTTCGGGCGTGGTACCGGAATTGGACAATGCGAGCACCACGTCGTCGCGCGTTACCATGCCGATGTCGCCGTGGCTGGCTTCCGCTGGATGCACGAAGTAGGCGGGTGTACCGGTGCTGGCCAGCGTGGCAGCGATCTTGTTGCCGATGTGGCCGGACTTGCCCATGCCCATGACGACCACGCGCCCCTTGCTGGCCAGAATCAGGGTGCATGCCTTGGTGAAGTCGTTACCGATGCGCGACAACAGCTCGGAGACGGCATCGCGTTCGAGCGCTATCGTGTTGCGGGCGGTCTTGATCAGGGCTTCGCTGGACATGGGTGGAGGCTGAAATCGGGGCAGGGCAGTGTATGTCAAATGCCACCCCTTGCGATAGAATCGCGCCGCTGATTTCCGGTTCCGGCGGTTGGTCATTCGAATGCGGTTCCCGCCGGTAAATCGGGACAAGTTGAGGATATTACATGGCCATGCCCACCACTGAAATTTCAGCCTTGCTCAGCACGGCTTTTCCTGACGGCAAGATCAGCGTCGGCGGCGGCGAGGGCAAGTACCAGGTGCAGGTCATCTCGGTTGTGTTCGCTGGGCTCAATCGCGTCAAGCGTCAGCAGAGCGTGTACAAAGTGCTGAATGCGCACATCCAGAGCGGTGCCATTCACGCTGTCAACATGCAACTGCAAACCCCGGACGAAGCTGCGCAAGCGTGAGCCTCGCAGGCCGATTACCCGGGCGATACAACAAGATTTTTTGAGGACACTACGTGGACAAACTCGTCATCCAGGGCGGTTCCCAGCTCAACGGTGAAATCCGCATCGCCGGAGCGAAAAATTCCGCGCTGCCGATCATGGCTGCGACATTGCTGACGCCCAACGTGGTGGACATCGGCAACCTGCCGCATTTGTTCGACATCACGACGATGCTCGAACTGCTCGGCTGCATGGGCGTCGAAACCGTGGTGGGCGAAAAGCTTAATGTGGAAATCAACAGCAGTTCCATCCGCAATTTCAGCGCGCCGTACGAGTTGGTGAAAACGATGCGAGCCTCCATCCTGGTGCTGGGGCCGACGCTGTCGCGCTTCGGCGAAGCGGAAGTCGCGTTGCCAGGCGGGTGCGCCATCGGCAGCCGTCCGGTCAACCTGCACTTGGCGGCGCTGAAAAAAATGGGTGCGCAGATCAAGATGGAAAACGGCTACATCAAGGCCAACACTCGCGGCAAACGGTTGAAAGGCGCGCACATCCTGATGGATATCGTCACCGTGACCGGCACCGAAAACATCATGATGGCGGCGGCATTGGCGGACGGCCAGACCATCATCGAAAACGCTGCGCGCGAGCCGGAAGTCGTCGATCTCGCACATTGCCTGCGGGCGATGGGCGCCGACATCGGCGGCGAAGGCACTGCCACCATCACCATCAACGGCGTCAAGGAATTGCACGGCGGCAGCTACGCCATCATGCCTGATCGCATCGAAACCGGGACCTACCTGCTCGCCGCCGCCGCTACGCGCGGTCGCATCAAGGTCAAGGACACTCGTCCCAATATTCTCGATGCGGTACTGACCAAGCTGGAAGAAGCGGGAGCGCAGATCGAGATCGGCGATACCTGGATCAGTCTCGACATGCAAGGCCAGCGTCCGAAGGCGGTGTCGTTGACGACGGCGCCGTATCCGGCATTCCCGACCGACTTGCAGGCGCAGTTCACTGCGCTCAACGCCATCGCCGACGGTTCGGGCTCCATCACCGAGACCGTGTTCGAGAACCGTTTCATGCACGTGCACGAAATGAACCGCATGGGTGCCGACCTGCGCGTCGAAGGCAACACCGTGATCTTCCGCGGCGTGCCCGCGTTGAAAGGCGCCCCGGTAATGGCTACCGACCTGCGTGCATCGGCGAGCCTGGTGATCGCTGGGCTGGTATCGGAAAATGAAACCGTGGTCGATCGCATCTATCACATCGATCGCGGTTACGAATGTATCGAGGAGAAGCTGCAGTTGCTCGGCGCCAGGATTCGCCGCCTGCCTTCCTGAATTTATGTCGTTGCAGAACCCTTCACAAAAACTCGTGATCGCTCTTACCAAAGGGCGCATTCTCGACGAAGTGCTGCCGCTGCTGGAGCAAGCGGGAGTGATTCCTGCCGAACAGATCGGCAACAGCCGCAAGCTGTTGTTCGACAGCAATTTGCCGGGTGTGCAGTTGATGGTGATCCGCGGGTCCGATGTGCCGACTTATGTCGAGCTGGGCAGCGCCGACATCGGCATAGCCGGCAAGGACATGATTCTCGAATACGGGTCGGAAGGTTTCTACGAGCCGGTTGATTTGCGCATTGCGAAATGCCGCTTGATGACGGCGGCGCCGATCGGCGCAAGACTCGACAAGCCGCGACTGCGCGTGGCAAGCAAGTTCGTCAACATTGCCCGCGATTATTTCGCAGAGCAGGGTCGTCAGGTCGATATCATCAAGCTCAACGGCGCGCTCGAACTGGCGCCATTGATGGGATTGGCCGATTGCATAGTCGATATCGTCGATACCGGCAAGACGTTGAAGGCGCACGGTCTCGAGCCGCGCGAACTGATCGCCGAAGTCAGCACGCGCGTCATCGTCAATCGCGCGGCGATGAAGCTCAAGCACGATCGCGTGCAGACACTGCTGCATCGTTTGCAGGCCGCCGTCGATGCTGGCGCTGCGTCCAGGACCCACTGATGATTTCCGTTCCGGACGGCTCCTCGCCTTCCGCCTGGTGTAATTGAATCATGACTACGACCGTCAAATTGCTCGATGCTTCCGCAGCCGACTTCGCGCGTGATCTACGCGTTGCGCTCGCCTGGGAAAGCCTGTCGTCACCTGATGTGGAAAAGCGGGTGCAGGATATCCTGCGCGACGTCAAACAACGGGGTGACGCCGCTGTCGTGCATTGGACCCGCACTTTCGACCGGCTCGAAATCGAGAGTGCGGCGCAGTTGCGCGTATCACCCGAGCGGCTGAAGGCCAGTCTCGACACGATTCCGGCCGATCAGCGCACCGCATTGCAGACCGCGGCCGATCGCATCCGTCGCTATCACGAGAAACAACTGCAGGTTTCGTGGCGCTATACGGACGATGAAGGTTCGGTGTACGGCCAGCAGATCACGCCGCTCGATCGCGTTGGCATGTACGTGCCAGGCGGCAAGGCCAGTTACCCGTCGACCGTGTTGATGGATGCGATTCCTGCCAAGGTGGCCGGCGTGAAGGAAATCGTCGCAGTGCTGCCGACGCCGGGTGGTGTCGTCAATGAACTGGTACTGGCGGCACTGGCGCTGGCCGGCGTTGATCAGGTGTTTACCGTTGGTGGCGCGCAAGCCGTGGCTGCCCTGGCCTACGGCACCGAGACCATTCCGGCCGTCGACAAGATCGTCGGCCCCGGCAACATCTACGTCGCTACCGCCAAGCGCGCGGTGTTCGGCCAGGTCGGCATCGACATGGTGGCGGGGCCATCGGAAATTCTCGTGATTTGCGACGGGCTCACCGATCCCGACTGGATCGCAATGGATCTGTTCTCGCAGGCCGAGCATGATGAGGATGCGCAGTCGATACTTGTGTGTCCCGACGCGGGCTTCATCGCGAAAGTGCAGCAGAGCATCGATCGCCTGCTGCCCGGCATGGAGCGGCGCGACATCATTGCGGCGTCGCTGACCAGGCGCGGACTCTTCATCATGACGCGCGATCTGGCGGAAGCGGCCGCAGTCTGCAACAGTGTGGCGCCGGAACACGTGGAATTGTCGGTGGCGGATCCACAATCTTTATTGCCGCTGGTGCGTCACGCCGGAGCCATCTTCATGGGGCGTCACACTTCGGAGGCGCTTGGTGATTACTGCGCCGGCCCCAGCCATGTACTGCCGACGTCCGGCACTGCGCGCTTCTCGTCAGCGTTGGGGGTTTACGATTTCCAGAAACGATCATCGATCATCTGGTGCAGTGAACGCACTGCCGTGCAATTGGCGCAGCCGACTTCCACATTGGCACGAGCTGAAGGATTGACCGCGCACGCGCGCTCTGCAGAACTGCGCGACAAAAACTGGAAAGACTGATCTAAGGGTGGGGCGTCGACTTCGACGCTTCGCTGGCATCCCAGTCCAGGCCGCTGCGAACGCCCTTGCCGAGGATTACCGGAATCTGCAGCAACTGCTCTTGGCCCTTGCCGTCGCTGCCACGAAATACCGTGAACAGTATCGGCTTGAACGAAGGCAGGTTCCTGATCTTTTCGCCTTCTTTCTGCGCTTCCTTAGGGTTGATCGGCTGATTGAAACGGATCTTCTGGTCACCAACGGCAACGATCACGTCACCGGCCTGTATTCCAGCCTTGTCGGCCGGACCGTTGGCCATCACGCTGCTGATGCTGAACCCTTGGATGGAAGTACGGCTGCTTTTCTGCTCGAAGCCGACCGCTTGGTCGATGTTGACGCCAAGAAAACCGGTCTCGCCATCGGAGGCATATTGCTTGCGCAGATCATCGAGCATTTGCATGGCTTCACGCGCGGCGATGGCAAAGCTGATGCCTTCCGAGCCGCCCGATTCCGACACGATGGTGGAGTTGATGCCGATCAGATCGCCGTTGACGTCGATCAGCGCGCCGCCGGAATTGCCAGGGTTGATGGCGGCATCGGTCTGGATGACGAAACTGTCGCCCTTGCGCCACAGTGCACTGATGATGCCAGAGGTGACCGATTGTCCGATGTTGTGCGGATTGCCGATCGCCAATACCACGTCGCCGACTTCCAGTTTGCGACTGTCGCTTAACGTCAGATAGGGCAGGTTATCCCGTTCCACCTTGATCAAGGCGAGGTCGTTCTTGGCGTCGAGTTGCACCAGATTGCCTTCCACTTCCTGGCCATCGTTGAAGGTAACGGTGATCTGGGGCGGCTTGGTCAGCGCGTTGGGGTCGTTGCCGAAGAACACGTGGTAGCTGGTGACGATGTAGCCGTCCTTGCTGATGATGACGCCAGAGCCAAGGCTGTTGCTTTGGTCGTTCTGGGTTTCCAGTACCCAGGAGCGGAACAGCGAAGGGCGCAGTTGGATACGCTCCACCTGGTTCAACGAGTTGATGCTGACCACGGCCGGAGCGGCTTTCTTGATGCCACTGCTGTACGACACCGCTTCTACCTGTGAACCAGGGCGGGACAGCGGGGTAGCCAGATAGCTCGACAATGAAGGCACATGCTCTGCCAGCCAGGGAGCAAGCAACAGGGCGACGGCAAAACTGAAGCCGGCAAGGGCTGGCCAAGCCAGGAAGGTGAGCAGGTTCTTCATGAGGTTTTAACGCGTAGGGCCAATAGAACTGTGACTTCATTAACGACAGGCAAGTTCCGAACCTGCCGCTGCTCAGTATAATGCTGGCATTCCGGCTTAGCCATTTTGCTTGTATGCCTCAATATTCCCGTGCCGTTTATTCGACCAATGACGGGCGTTTGTGCCCAGAGTGCAGCAAACCAGCGGCAAGCTGCCAATGCCAGGCGCTGCAACGGCAGCAGGTGAAGGGTGATGGCATCGTACGAGTGGCACGGGAAACCAAGGGCAGGGCGGGCAAGGGTGTCACCCTCATCAAAGGGTTGCCACTGCCGGAGCCAGAGCTGAAGGCCACCGCCAGTGCGATGAAGCAGTTGTGCGGTACCGGCGGCACCGTCAAGGATGGCGTGATCGAAATCCAGGGTGACCAGCGCGACCGTTTGCTGGCTTGGTTGCAGGCCAACGGCTACAAGGCCAAGTTGGCAGGTGGTTGAACCTACTGTGGGCGGTGAAGATGAGCAGTGATATCGAATTGCAAGCAGCGGTTTTACGTCGGTTGTTGACGCACCTGGATAGCCGCAAGGATGTACAGAATATCGACCTGATGAACCTTGCAGGATTTTGCCGCAACTGCCTGTCCAAGTGGTACGTGGCTGCCGCAGCCGAGCGCGGTGAGACCATCAGCTATGAAAAAGCCCGCGAATTGGTGTACGGTATGCCGTACGAAGAGTGGAAACGCTTGTATCAGCAGGAAGCACCGGCGGCCCAAAAGGAGCAGTACGCTGCCGGCAAGCCTGGGCATTGATCCTGATTTTGTGCAAACGGACGCAACGACAGAGTAGATGGCGAGAGTAGATGGCGAGAGTGCTATGGCTGATCTGGACAAGCTGATCAAGCAGCATCTGCAGCGCAAGGAATTGTTGCCTGGCGTGGCAAGCGGGCGTTATGAGCAGCGACCCCAGGTCGACAAGGCCGAACTGCGTACCCCCGGCATCGAAGACAATGCCCGCCGCGACAATCGCATCAACATCCGCATTTCCGGCAAGGATCTGACCGAGTTGCAAAAGCTTGCACTGGCCGAAGGCATCCCTACCCAATCGCTGATTGCCAACATCATCCATCATTATGTGCAGGGCACGTTGGTGGACGTCAGTCGCAGCAATCTGCATCAGGCCGCCGACCTGAAAAAAGAAGAGCCGGTGTTGCCGACGAAGAGTTCCACTCCTGCCAAGGAGTAATACGACGCTTTCAGGCGACTCGTGTTACTTCAACGGTACCAGTCTGACGGTACGTATTTCGATCCGCTCCCACACCTTGCCGGCCACATAAGGGTCGGATTGCAATGCTTGCTCCAGTGCGGCCCGATCCGGGAAATCCATATGCAGTGACGAGCCGATCATCTTGCCGGCATCGTCGAGAATGGCGCCGCCACTGACGAACCTGCCCTCGGCGATCAGCTTGCGAACACCGGCCAGGTGCGCTTCACGCTGGGTCATGCGACGCTCAAGCGCGTCCGCGTCGGTGTAATCCATTGCGGTGACAACGAACTGCATGGCGTCACATTTCCGCGATGTACTTGGTGATCATGCAGGCTTCCAGTCCTTCGATGCCTTCTTCACTGCCGTGGCCACTCTCCTTGATGCCGCCGAACGGCGATTCCGGCACCGAGATGGCGAAGGTATTGAGGCCAAGCATGCCGGCTTCGAGTTGCTCGCCGAGCAGTTTCAGGCGTTTGCCATTTTCGGTGAAAGCGAAGGCGGCCAAGCCGTAAGGCAAGCGGTTGGCTTCTTTGACGACGGCATCGAAATCGGTGAACGGATTCAACAGAGCGACTGGGCCGAATGGTTCTTCATTCATGATGCGGGCGCTGTTAGGAATGTCGGACAGCACGGTAGGTTTGTAGAAAAAGCCCGGGCCAGCGATCGCTTCGCCGCCGGTGTGCAGTTTGGCGCCGTGGTTGGCGACGGCATCCTGGATCAGCGCATGCACTGCCTCGCGGCGACGCGCATGGATCAACGGCCCCATGCCATTGCTTTCATCGAGCGGGTTGCCGACCTTGACCTTGTTGATGCGATCGACGTAACCCTTGACGAATTTGTCGTAGATCGATGCGTGGATGTAGTAACGCGTCGGCGATACACACACTTGGCCGCCGTTGCGGCATTTGGCGGTGACGCACATGTCGAGCACTTGGTCGAGGTTGACGTCGTCGAACACCAGCACAGGGCCGTGGCCGCCCAGCTCCATCGTCGTGCGGATCATGCGCTCGGCGCAGATTTTCATCAGCTCCTTGCCGATCGGAATCGAACCGGTGAATGTCAGTGCGCGCACGACACCGGAACGCAGAATGTATGGACAGACTTCCGACGGCACGCCGAACACCAGATTGACGGTACCATCCGGCACGCCGGCTTCCTGCAGCGCTTTGGCCATCAGGATGGCAGAGGCTGGCGTGTCTTCAGCGGCTTTCAGCACGCACGAACAACCGGCACCGAGCGCGGCACCGAGTTTGCGGGCCGGGTTGCCTTGCGGGAAATTCCATGGCGTGAATGCAGCGACCGGGCCTATCGGCTGCTTGATTACTTGCAACCGCGTACCGGGCTGACGTTGCGGCAATAGGCGGCCATAAGCGCGGCGACCCTCTTCGGCGTACCACTCCAGCACTTCGGTGGCCATGTGTAGTTCGATGCGCGACTGCGCGATGACCTTGCCGGATTCCATCGATGCCACGCGCGTGATTTGTTCGCCGCGCTCCTTCAGCAGTTCGGCCGCCTTGCGCAGAATTTCCCCGCGTTTCTCGGGCATCAGGCTGCTCCAGGTCTTGAAACCTTTTTCCGCCGCAGCCAGTGCACGGTCGAGATCGGCCGTGGTCGCGTGCGGCAGATGCCCCAGTACTTCGCCGGTGGCGGGATTCAGCACCGGTTCGCTTTTGCGCGAACCCTTGGAAATCCATTCGCCGTCGATGAAGAGCTGCAGTTCCGGATAGAGGGATTGGGCGCTGGACATGGGAAACTCCTGCGGAGGGGGGATATTCAGGGGCGGCTATCGTATCATGCCCCGGATTTTTACTGCCCACTTTGACCCTCTACTCGACCACCTTACGGAGCTTGTCATGACAACGCCGATTCCCTTCAGCAAAGACTACAAACGCATCGCCACCGAAGAAGCCTGGGCGCCGGCTGACTTGATCCAGCGTTATCGCAAGCTGTACGAGAGCGGTTCGTTGAATGACAAGGGTTTCGACAGCTTGTGGGGCTTTTATTCGTCGTCGATGGCGCCGCGCCCTGTGTTCATTCGCGAGAAGCTGGCTGACCTCGGTGCCATGCGCATTGCCGATATGGACGCCACCGGCATCGATCACCAGATATTGGCGCTGACCTCGCCAGGTGTGCAGGTGTTTGACAAGACAACGGCTGTTTCGCTTGCCCGCGAAACCAACGACATCCTCGCCGATGCCGTCCGCAAATATCCGACTCGCTTCAGTGGCATGACCGCGATCGCGCCGCAGGCGCCGGAACTGGCGGCACAAGAACTCGAACGCTGCGCCAAGTTTGGCTTCAAAGGCATCATCATCAACTCGCACACGATGGGCGAGTACCTGTCGGACCAGAAGTTCTGGCCCATTCTGGAAGCGGCGGAAGCGATGAACCTGCCGATCTACATCCACCCCAACACGCCGCCGCCGAAAATGATCGAGCCGTTTGTCGAAGCCGGGCTCGATGGCGCCATCTTTGGTTTTGGTGTTGAAACCGGTTTGCATCTGTTGCGCATCATCACTGCCGGTGCGTTTGACCGCTTCCCCAAACTCAACATCATCGTGGGCCACATGGGCGAGGCGCTGCCGTACTGGATGTACCGTCTCGACTACATGCACAACGCCGGAGTCAAGGCCGCACGTTACGAGAGTATGAAACCTCTGAAGAAGAAGGTCAGCGATTACCTGAAGGAAAACGTCTACATCACCAACAGCGGCATGGCATGGGAGCCGGCGATCAAGTTTGCGCAGCAGGTGTGCGGCGTCGATCGCGTGATGTATGCGATGGATTACCCGTACCAGTACACGCCACAGGAAGTAATCGATCTCGACAACATGCAGATGGACGTAGCCACCAAGAAGAAGTTCTACCAGGGCGTGGCAGAGCAGGTGTTCAAGCTGGTGTAGTTCGCCGGTTACTGAAAACAACCATAAGTTTTCCTTTGCGATACTGATAGTTGCCTTGCGTTAAACCACCATTTCGCCACTTGTTAACCAGTGGTTGGGTGGTGCCGTGTCCCGCAAAGCCCATGATGGATTTTCCGAGCGCTTCAAGCAGGCGCTCGACGAAGCCGGTCTTGGTCCGAAGTCTGAGACAACACAGAAGGAGTTGGGACGCCTGTTTGGTGTCTCTGGTCAGGCCGTCAAAAAGTGGTTGGATGGTGACTCGATTCCAGCGGCCGAGCGGGCACCCGTGGTCGCAAAACAGTTAGGTGTGCGACGCGCATGGTTGCTCGACAACGAATTGCCGATGCGCGTGTTGAACAGCGCCATCACGGAAGACGGCAAGCATTACGGTTCCGTTCCTGATCACGATCTCACTTACGAAGAGCAACAAGTTCTGCTTTTTTACCGCCGCCTCAACAAGAAGATGCAGAAGAACTGGCTCAAATTGCTGAAGGACTTCGTCGAGACAACTGAAAAGTAAAGCCTGCAGTATCCGGGAATAGCGCAGGCGCCTGCGGCGTTCGAAGTAATGGAGCCTGAATTGCGCCAACTTCCTGCAAGTGGCACCAATTTCCAGATATGAAAAAAGGGCCTTGCGGCCCTTTTTTCATTGCAGTGCGATGCCCGGATCAGAAGCCCGGTGGGAACTTATTCTGGCCGGTCTGGATCGTGATCCACTTCAGCTCGGTTAGTTCGTCCATCGAGAAGTGGCCGCCTTCGCGACCAAAGCCGCTGTCCTTGACGCCGCCGAACGGAATCACCGGCTCGTCGCGTACGCTCGGGCCGTTGATATGGCAGGCACCGGCTTCGATGCCTTCCGAAATTGCAATTGCCTTCTGCAGATCGTTGGTGATGACGGCGGACGACAGGCCGTAGTCGGAGTCGTTCGCCAGTTGCAGGGCGTGCATATAGTCATTGGCTTTGATAACAGACGCCACCGGACCGAAGCACTCGGTGCGGAAGATGCTCATGTTGGGTGTGATGTCGGCCACGGCAGTCGGCTCGAACACGTTGCCGCTGTAGTTGCCGCCGCACAGCAGTTTGGCGCCTTGGGCTACGGCCTTGTCCACTTGTTCCTTGATGAACGGGCCTTGGGTGGTGCGAATCAAGGGGCCGACGATCAGGCCCGGCTCACGCGGGTTGCTGCCATACTTCAGGCCGGCAACCTTGGTTTTGAATTTTTCGCAGAACTTGTCGTAGATGCCGGCTTCGACGATTACACGCGAACCGGTCATGCAGATCTGGCCTTGATGCATGAAGTTGCTGAAGGCAGCGACAGTGGCCGCGTAATCCACGTCGGCATCGTTCAACACGATGATGGGGTTTTTGCCGCCGAGCTCAAGCGCGAAGCGTTTGCCATTGGCAGCGGCCTTGGCGCCAACTTGCCAGCCTACTTTCGACGAGCCGGTAAAGGTGACGAACTTGACGCGCTTGTCGGTGATCAGGCCATCGCCCAATTCGGCACCGATAGCCGGAATCACGTTCAATACGCCCGGCGGGAAGCCGGCGTCACGGAACAGTTCGCCCAGCTTGAGGCCGATGACCGGCGTCATTTCGGACGGCTTCAGAATCACGGTGTTGCCTGCAGCCAGTGCGAAACCGATCTTGCGGATGCCAAGCAGCAGCGGGAAGTTGAACGGTGCGATCGACAGCACAATGCCCAACGGACGGCGGGTAGCGTAAGACTTCACGCCAGGATAGTCGGACAAATAGGTTTCGCCCTTGATCCGACGGCACTCGCCAGCCATCGATCGCAGGTAGTTCGGCGTGTGGTGGGTTTCGTAACCGGCTTTCAGCAGCGTGGAACCTGCTTCGTCGATCAGTACTTCCTGCAGTTCCTTGGCACGTTCTTCCATCAGCGCCGCCACCTTGATCATCAGCTTT
>DATJXP010000276.1:0-5201 GCA_035500035.1 Candidatus Acidiferrum sp.
CGGCATACGGCCTTCGCCGCCGGAGTTCGCGCTGGCTGTTTGGCGCAGTGCTAGCGGCTACGGCGTTACAGGCAGAAGCGCAGCAACTCGACTGGCCCGGCTTTGGTGGGCGCAGCGATCAATCGAAGTATGTCGATTACGCGCAGATCACTCCCGCCAACGTAAGCAAACTGCAAGTGGCGTGGACGTACAAAGTCACCGACAACAACGCCTATCAGTTCAGTCCAGTCATCGTCGGCGAGACGATGTACGTGCTGGCCAAGGACAACTCACTGGTGGCGCTGGATGCGACGACCGGCAAGGAAAAGTGGTCCAAGCCCGGTTTTTCCGGCATTTCCCGTCGCGGCATCACGTACTGGCATACGACGCGCGGCGAAGACAGCCGGCTGTTGATCACACGCAATGATCGCCTGATCGAGCTCGATGCCGACAGTGGCGAACAGATCATGAGCTTCGGCACCAATGGCGAAGTCGATCTGCGGCAGGATCTTGGTCGCGATCCGGAGTCGGTCAAACGCGTGCAGTCGTCGAGTCCCGGCGTCATCTACGGCAATTTGATTTTGCTCGGTTCGTCGCCGGGCGAGGGTTACTTTTCGCCGCCCGGTCATCTGCGCGCCTACAACGTCGTCACCGGCAAGCTGGCGTGGATCTTCCACACGGTGCCGCAGCCGGGCGAATACGGCTACGACACCTGGCCGAAGGATGCGTACAAATACGTCGGCGGCGCCAACGCCTGGGGCGACATCACCGTCGATACCGAGCGCGGCATCGCCTACTTTCCGCTTGGTTCGCCGACCTACGATTACTACGGTGCCGACCGCCTCGGCGCCAACCTGTTCGGCGATTCATTGGTGGCGCTCGATGCGAAAACCGGCAAGCGCCTGTGGCATTTTCAGGCAGTACATCACGATCTGTGGGACTACGATCTCACCGCCGCGCCGCAGCTATTGACGGTGCATCGTAACGGCAAGGAGATTCCTGCTGTCGCACAGGCAACCAAGCAAGGCTTCCTGTTCGTGTTCGATCGCGTCACCGGCGAACCGTTGTACGACATCGAAGAAAAGCCGGTGCCGAAGAGTGACATGCCGGGCGAGCAGGCATGGCCGACGCAGCCGTTCTCGACCCAATTGCCGATCACGGCGCGGCAGGGCATGCGCGTCGAAGACCTGGCCACGATCTTTCTCAGCAAGGAAGAGCACGCCGCGTGGGCCACGCGCATCGCTGCCGACCGCACCGGCTTGTTCAATCCGATCAACACGGTGGAAACCATCGGCTTGCCAGGCGGCGTCGGCGGCACCAACTGGGGCAACACCGCGGCTGATCCGAAGCGCGGCATCCTCTATGTGATGAACCAGGATTTCCCGTCGTTTTACCGGCTGGAATCGGTGGAAGTGGAAACACGCAAGGCCGCGGCCGGCGCCACCAGTTTTATGCCGACGCAAGTGCGTGCTGGCGAAAGCGCATACAAACTGTATTGCCAGGCGTGTCATGGCGGTGATCGCGCTGGCGGCAACAACGGGCCGTCGTTGCTCGGGCTGGTCGGCAACATCAGCCTGGGCGAACTGCAACGCATCGTCACCGCCGGCCAGGGTCGCATGCCGCCGCTGCAGCACATCGACGACACCGCGCTGACCAACCTGCTGGCATTTGTCTCCGGCGGTTCGGCACAGCCGTTTGCAGTCGGCGCTGCCTATCCGCCCGGCGTCGATGCGCCGAAGCTGCAATTCCGTACCGATTACGGCCTCGGTTTTCCGGCCATCATGCAGCCGCCGTGGTCCACGCTGCAGGCGATCGATCTCAACAGCGGCAAACTGTTGTGGAAGATTCCGCTCGGGCAAGACAAGGAAGCCACCAGGGCCGGTTTTACCGGCACCGGCGTGCCGCGCGGCACCCAGCGCAACGGCATGATCGTCACATCAACCGGAATTGTGTTCGCCACCGCGAAGGACGGCCACGTCTATGCGTTCGATGCCGCCAACGGCAAGACGCTGTGGTCGGCGCAATTGCCGATGGGCACCGAAGGCCTGCCGGCGATGTACGTGATCGATGGCCGCCAGTATCTCGTCGTCAACGCCACTACGCCGCTGACGTGGGGAAGGCTCTCGCGCGAGAGCGGTTTCGGTTCCAGCGAACCGATGGGCGTTGGTGGCTACGTGGTATTTGCGTTGCCAAAGTAGTCGTCCGACTGTTGATGCTGAGGTGGGATTCAGCTCGCAGTTTGCATCAACACGCCAGTGCTATTGTTAATGGCTGTAAAGGGAACTTGCCCCGCCGGGGCAGCGGTCATGACACTACCGGAGCTGCGCATCCTGATCGTCGAAGACGACCCCGGCCAACGCCAACTGGTCGGCCGGATGTTGCGCGCGCTCGGCGTGCACGCGCTCGACGAAGCCGGCGATGGCGAACAGGCGATCCGCAAAATCCAGCAAGCGGTGACTGCGCCCGACATCGTGCTGTGCGATCTCAACATGCCGGGCATGGATGGCCTCGAATTTCTGCGCCACCTCGGCGAACAACGCCACGACATCGCCGTCGTCATCATCAGCGGGCTCAGCAGCAAGTTGCTCGACTCCGCCGGCCGCATGACGCGGCTGCACGGCATCAAACTGCTGGGCGTGCTGGAAAAGCCGGTGTCGTTGGAGCAACTGAAGCAACTGCTGCTGCAATACCAACGGTCGGAACCGAAGCACTACGCGCCGCGCATGCCGGCCACCGGGTTCACGCTCGACGAAATCAGGGAAGGCATCCGTGCCGGCCAGTTCGAGCCTTACTTCCAGCCCAAGGTCGATCTGAAGTCCGGCAAGGTCACCGGCGCCGAAGCGCTGGCGCGCTGGAACCATCCGCAGCAAGGCGTGATCGGCCCCAACGAATACATTCCCAAGCTGGAAAAAACCGGCAACATCGAAGACCTGACCTTCCTGATGCTGGAGCGCGCGGCGCTGGCGTGTCGGCTGCTGCGCGAGAGCGGCCATGCGCTGACGATAGCAGTGAACCTATCGCTGATTTCGCTGGTAGACGTTTCGCTCGCCAACAAGATCACCCGCGTCGTTTGCGATGCCGGCATCAAACCCGACAATATCGTGCTGGAAATCACCGAGTCGGCGGCGATGACCGACAACCCGCATGCGCTGGAGAATCTGGTGCGCTTGCGCATGAACGGCTTTACGCTCTCCATCGACGATTACGGCACCGGCTACTCCAGCCTGCAGCAGCTGACGCGCATCGATTTCGGCGAACTGAAGATAGACCAGTCGTTCGTGCACGACTGTGCCGACAACGACTCGCTGCGCATCATGGTCGAATCCAGCATCGAGATGGCGCGCAAGCTGCACGTACGCAGCGTGGCCGAAGGCGTCGAAACCAAACGCGATTGGGACGTGCTGAAGCGGATGGGCTGCGACATCGTGCAAGGCCACTACATCGCCAAGCCGATGGATCTTGCCGCGTTCATCGGCTTCTGCGCGGCGCCGCACGCCTACGCGTAGCGCTCATTCGTAACGCAGCGACTGCACCGGCCGAGTACTCGCCGTCTTGATCACGATGCCGGCCACCGTCAGCAGCGCAATCACCAGCACGATGCCACCAGCCGCTACGCACAGCGGCAACAGCCACCATTTTTCCAGTTGATACGGGAATCGCTGCAACCACTGCAGCACGAAGTACACCGCGATCGGGCTGGCGATAAGCGAAGCGGCCAGCACTGGTTTGGCGTAGCGCCACAGGTATAACACTGTCAGCGAAGGCACCGACGCGCCCATCACTTTACGCACGCCGACTTCCTTGACGTTGCGTTGCATCGTGAACGAGGCGAGGCCGAACAAGCCGATGCACGAGAGGAACAGGGCGAGGCCGGCGCAGTAGAGCAGCAGCTTGCCTTGATTCTGTTCGACGGTGAATTCGGCTTTCAATTGGGTTTCTACAAACTGGGGATAGATCTGTTGCGAGCCGTTAATGGTCAGCATGCCTTTTTGTAGTTCCTGCTGGAGACTATCGATGCCGCCTTCCTTTATTTTTAGCAGAAAACTCGGCGTGAAAGTGGAAGCGCTGTTCAGCACCATCAGATTGTAGGCCTCCGGCGGTGGGCGGCGGCGCAACGAGGAAAACATGCTGTCTTCCACCACGCCGATGATGCGGGTCGGCATCTCGTTGACTTTGCCGTTGCGGTCGCTGAAGCGGGCATAAATGACCTGGTCGACTGCGGCTTCCGGGTCGGCAAAGCCCAGAGCCTTGCTGGCTGCGCGGTTCACAATGAGGCGATTTTCCGGTTTGTCGCCGGGATTCTGGTCGGCAACGCGGCCGGTATTCTGGTCATGCGCGTCGCGAGCTTCATCGAAGTAGCGTCCGGCCAGCAAGGGGATATCGAGCATTGGCAGTACCTCGGCTCCCATCGACTCGGTATGGATGCCGACTTCGGTTTCTTCGGCGCCATGCGTGGAATATTTGTTGGTATTGATGCCGAGGGGAAAATTGATATTGGGCGGATTGTTGATAGGCGAGATGACAGTAACGCCAGAAATTTTCTGCAACTCCTGGCGGATCGGAATCGCCCCCAGCTTGCGCATCTCGTTCGAAGGACTGATGTACACCAGGTTATGCGGGTTGTAACCCAGCGGCTGGTCGCGCACCACTTGCAATTGCAGGAACAGCGCCAGCGTCGCAATCATCAGCATGATGGCGAAGCAGTACTGGAAACCCACCAACAGTGCCCGCAACCAGTAGCTGCTGCGCACATTGGAGTTGCCGCCGGTCTTTAGCACTTCTTGCGGTTTGACCGCGGCGAGCACCAAGGCCGGATACGCGCCGCTGGCAAGGCCTACCACCAGCGCAATGACAGCCGTCATGATGAAATCCTGCGCGGTCGGCTCGAATTGTTGCTGCAAGCGCAATAGCGTGCGCAGTACCGGGAACAACCATTCGATCAGTGCTATCGCCGGTATCGATGCCAATAGCGCCAGCAACACCGCTTCGCCGAGGTATTGCAGCAGGATGTCACGTTGCAACGCGCCGATGGCTTTGTGGATGCCGATGTCGCGCCGCCGCTCCAGTATTGCGGCCAGGCTCAGGCTGACCGAGTTGGAGCAGCCGACCAACAGCACCAGCAAACCGATGACGGCGAAAGTCAGTACCTGACTCTGGTCACCGTGTGGGGAAAACGATTCGAAACTGACCGGCTGAAAATGCAGATCGGTAATGGGCTGCAA
>DATJXP010000277.1:0-5688 GCA_035500035.1 Candidatus Acidiferrum sp.
GGCGTGGACCACGGCGTGGCGCCAGTTCGTGCCGGCCGCCGACGCGGCGCTGCACGTCAACTATCGCTACTACCACGACAGCTTCGGCGTCGATTCGCACACGCTGGAACTTCAGTGGTACCAGAATCTCGGCAAGCATTGGCAACTGGTGCCGGGTGTGCGCTATTACGCTCAGGGCGCGGCCGATTTCTTCCACAGCCTCAGCCAGTTCGGCACCACCACGCCATCGTCGTCGGATTACCGGTTGTCGTCCTACGGTGCGATCAGCACCAGCCTGAAGGCGCAGGTGACGCTCGCCAGGTTCACGTTATCGGCCGGCGGCGAGCGTTACCACAGCAACGCCAGCATGGGACTCGACGGCGAAACCAGCCCGGCGTTGGTCAATTTCACGCGCTGGACGCTGGGCGTCGATTACCGGTATTGATTTGTCCGCCTTCCGCCTTCGCTGAAGCTACGGCGTGACAAGCCGCCAGCTTGCCTGCGCTGCCGGCAAGTAAGACAATCGCGCGTCTCCCAAGACGATAACCATCACATCGTTTCCCGCGCGGTTCCCCGGTCCATGTTCTTTTCACGACGACAATTTCTTTCCTCCGCTTCGGCGGCTGGCGCTTGGCTGGCACTTGGCGCCCGCTCCTCGTTCGCCGCACCGACTCCTGCTGCACTGCAATGGCAGGATCTCGGTGACGGCCTAGCGCTGATCCAGGGCGCCGGCGGCAACGTGCTGGCGATCAGCGGCAAGGACGGCATCGCGCTGGTGGACGGCGGCAACGAAGCTGCGGCCGGCAAACTGCTGGAGCTGGTCAAGACCAAAACCGGCAGCGTGCCGTCATTGCTGTTCAACAGCCATTGCCACCGCGACCAGGTCGGCTGCAACCAATTGCTCGGCAAGCAGAAGGCCACCATCGTCGCTCACGAAAACACCAAACTGTGGCTCGGCACCGAGATCATCAGCAAGTGGGAACGACAAACCTACCCGCCGCTGCCGAAAGCAGCGTTGCCGAACAAGACCTTTTACTACGATACGGAAACGCTGCAGTTCAACCACAGGCTCGTGTACGGCTGGATGCAGCAGTCGCACACCGACGGCGACATCTACGTACACCTGCCCGAACGCAATGTGTTGTTCGTCGGCGACGTCGTCAGCGCCAACGCCTATCCGGTGCTCGATTACTGCACCAACGGCTGGATCGGCGGCATGATCACCGGCCTCACCCAATTGCTCGCGTTGTGCGACAACAACACCAAGGTCATCGCCAGCAGCGGTGTCGTCGACAAAGCTCATGTGCAGCAGCAGCTCGATATGTGTTCCGCGCTGGCCGATCGCGTCGGCACCGCCTATTACAAAGGCGCCTCGTTGCCCGAGTTTCTCGCCGGTAAACCCACCGCCGAGTTCGATGCCGCGTGGGGCAAGCCGGAGTTGTTCATCGCACAGGCGTGGGAAGGCACGCTGCCGCATGTCACCGAAATCCGCCGCTACGGCAAGAGGGCCTGAGCCATGTTGAAACGACGCACGACTCTCTGCGCTCTCGTTGCCCTGCTGTCTGTCAATGCACACGCGGCCGACGACCCTTACGCCGCCGCCCGCAAGCAATGGGACAAGTTCGACACCTACTGCACCAAGTGCCACAACAACGACGATTTCTCCGGCGGCTTTTCGTTCGACGGCCTACAACCGGAAGACCTGGCGACGCACGGCAAGATTTACGAGCAAGCCATTCTCAAGCTCAACGCCGGCATGATGCCGCCGCTCGGCCAGAAACAACCGACGATGGATGAACGCAAGGCACTGGTGAAGGCGCTGGAAACCAGCCTCGACGCCGTTGCCGCAGCGAACCCGAATCCCGGCAGCGAAATGCTGCACCGCTTGAACCGCACCGAATACGCCAACGCGATCCGCGACTTGCTCGATCTCGAAATCAACTCGGCCGATCTGCTGCCGAAGGACGTCGAGAGCAGCGGCTTCAACAACGTGGCCTCGGTGTTGTCGGTGTCGCCGAGTTTTCTCGAGCAGTACATGCTGGCCGCGCGTGAAGTCAGCGTGCAGGCCATCGGCAAGCCCAACGCGGCACCGGTGTCGCGCGTGTACAAAGGCGCGCCGAACGCCAGCGAGAACCAGCACATCGACGGCCTGCCGCTCGGCACCCGCGGCGGCATGGTGGTCGAGCACGATTTCCCCGCCGATGGCGATTACGACTTTTCCGTCAGCGGTCTGGTCGGCGCCGGCTACGTGTGGGGCGTGATGGACGAGAACCAGCTGATCATCACCGTCGATGACGACAAGGTGTTCCAGGCCAAGGTCGGCGGCAAGGACGATCTGCGCGCGGTCGATCTCAAACAAGCCGAAGGCGTCGGCATGATCAATGACCGTTTCCGCAACATCCGTCATTTTGTCAAAGCCGGCAAACATAGGGTCGGCGTCAGTTTCATCATGCGTTCGTCGGCCGAGACCATCGAGCCGCTGCACGGCTTCGTGCCGGTCGATGGCATGGCAGTGCTGGTGCAAGGCGTTTCCGGCGGGCCGCGCATCGACAACATCACCGTGGCCGGCCCCTACAATCCGAAAGGCGTCAGCGAAACCGCCGCGCGTGACAAAATCTTCATCTGCCGTCCGGCGCAACCGAGCGAAGAACTGGCCTGCGCGCGGCGCATACTCGGCAACCTGGCGCAGCAGGCGTTCCGTCGCCCCGTCACCGATGACGACCTGGCGTCACCGCTGCAGTTCTACAGTGGTGGCCGCGAGCACGGTTCGTTCGATGACGGCATCCAGAAAGGGTTGATGGCGATACTCGCCAGTCCGAAATTCCTCTATCGCGCCCACTCACCGAGCGGCAGCAGCGGCGTATTCGCGCTCAGCGACAACGAACTCGCCACCCGCCTCGCCTTCTTTTTGTGGAGCAGCCAGCCCGACAACGAACTGATCGCGCTGGCGCAGGCCAACAAGTTGCACGAGAGTGCGACACTGCAACAACAGGTCAAGCGCATGCTGGCCGATCCGCGCGCCAACGCGCTGGTGGTCAACTTCGCGTTCCAGTGGCTGCATGTCAGCGGACTCGAACAGGTGAACCCTGACAAGACCATCTTCCCGCAATTCACCTTCGACCTGATTCCTGACTTCCGCAAGGAATTGGAACTGTTCATCGGCGAACAATTCCGCACCGACAGGCCGGTCGGCGAGCTGCTGACGGCGAACTACACTTATCTCAACGAACGTCTGTCGCTGCACTACGGTTTGAACGTCGTGCGCGGCGGCCAGTTCCAGCGCGTCACGCTGAAGGACCCGCAACGTTTCGGCCTGCTCGGCAAGGGCGCGGTGCTGATGACGACCTCGTACGCCAACCGCACGTCGCCAGTGATACGCGGCGCGTGGATACTCGACAAGCTGATCGGCACGCCGCCGCCGTCGCCGCCGCCCAACGTCGAAGCATTTCCGGAAACCCAGGAAGGCGCCGTCGCGCTCACCGTGCGCGAACGTCTCGAAAAACATCGCAGCAACGCCACCTGCAAAACCTGCCACAGCATCATCGATCCGCTTGGACTGTCGCTGGAGAACTACAACTCGGTCGGCCAGTGGCAGCTGAAGGACGGCGATGCTGGAGTGATGATTGATACCTCCGGCACGCTGACCGACGGCACGCCGGTCAAGAGCCCGCGCGACCTGGCGCTGGCGTTGACCAAGGACCCGGAGCGCTTCGCCAGCACCTTCACCCGCAAGCTGATGATCTTCGCTTTGGGGCGCAACCTCGAGTATTACGACATGCCGACCGTGCGCAAGATCGTGCACAACGCGGCGAAGGACGATTACAAACTGTCGGCCCTCGTGCTCGGCATCGTGCAGAGCGATGCCTTCCTGCGCGACAAGCCGGTGCTCGAAAAAGACGTGACGGTTGCCACCCAATAGCAGAAGGAGTGCCGCGATGTTCCTGACCAAGAAATATCTTCCACGCCGCACCGTGCTGCGCGGACTCGGCGCTGCAGTGGCGCTGCCGCTGCTC
The DNA here is from genome assembly GCA_035500035.1 of Candidatus Acidiferrum sp. Classification (GTDB taxonomy): domain Bacteria; phylum Pseudomonadota; class Gammaproteobacteria; order Pseudomonadales; family Pseudohongiellaceae; genus CAILUG01. Next base: position 3,993 of record DATJXP010000277.1, read on the forward strand.
GACGCGATGATCCCCGCCTCCACCGCGCTGGCGCAGACCGCCGCCGCCGCCAAACCGCGCGTCGGCTTCATCTACTTTCCGCATGGCGCGGTAATGAACAAGTGGACGCCGACCAAGCTCGGCGCCGACTTCGACCTGCCGCAGATCATCAAGCCGCTGGAACCGTTCCAGAAGTACCTGACGGTGATCAGCGAACTGGAAAACGCGCCCGCCATTGCCGAGCCGGTGCATGCGGTGACACCCGGCACCTGGCTCAGCTGCGTACACCCGCGCGTCAGTCAGGATCCGTACGGCGGCGTCACCATCGACCAGATGATGGCGAAGGCGATCGGTCAGGACACGCCGCTGCCGTCGCTGGAAGTGGCGACCGAAGAAGAAGGCGGCGAAGGTGCCTGCGATCGCAACTACGGCTGCTCGTTCGGCAAGACCATCAGCTTCAGCACGCCGTCGACGCCGCTGCCGATGGAGCACAACCCGCGCAAACTGTTCCAGCGTTTGTTTGGCCAGGGCGACACGCCGGCCGAGCGCGAAGTGCTGGCGCGCGAGAACAAGAGCATTCTCGACATGGTAACTGGCGATGCCGGCAAGCTGCGCAAAACGCTGGGCGCGCGCGACCAGACTGCGCTCGATGCCTATCTCGATTCGGTGCGCGAGATCGAACGCCGCATCCAGAAGCTGCAAGCCAACAAGAGTTCGCAGCCCGACCTGCCGCCGACACCGGCCGGCATTCCCGACCGCTTCGACGAGCACATCCGCTTGATGTTCGACATCATTCATTTGTCGTGGCAGGCCAACCTGACGCGGGTCACCTCGTTCATGATGGCAGCCGAAGTGAGCAACCAGCCGTACAGCTTCATCGGCATTTCCGACGCGTTCCATCCGCTGTCGCATCATCAGAACAATGCGCAGAAGCTGGATCGGTTGGCCAAGTTGCAGGCTTACAACACGCAGTTGTTTTCCGAGTTCGTCAAGAAACTGTCGACCACACACGACGGCGAGAACACGATGCTGGAGAATTCGTTGATCCTGTTCGGTAGCAACATGAGCGATAGCAACCTGCATAATCATTATCCGTTGCCGACTTCGTTGGTGGGGGGTGCGGCGGGCAAGCTCAAAGGCAACCAGCATCTGAAATATGCGGCGAAGACGCCGTTGGCCAACTTGCATCTGACGCTGATGGAAAAGGTTGGCATCGATATCGATAAGGTTGGCGATAGCAAAGAGCGGTTTAAAGAAGTTTGATTATGGTGATTTTTACGCTATCGAAGTCTGTGATTGGTGCCCTCCCAGCTTTCACTCACGGCCGGCGACAGGGACAGCCTCCTGCGACACGCCGTGAAGTGAAGAATTCCGACTTCCCTCCTGCCACTACGCATGGCTCCGTGGCGTTCAGCAGCGCGCAAAGCGATGCTTTGCAAGCGCGCTACTTCACCCCTGCCTCACAAGGTCTCAGAAAGATGTTGCTGCCGCAGCCCCTCCAAACTTGCTTTGGGGCGCTTTTTGTTTGTTTGCTGATTCATTCTCCTTTTGCTTCTGCTGACATCATCAGCGATGCACGCAGCAATAATAACGATGCACTCAAAGCCGCTATCGCCGCGAAAGAAGACGTCAACGCAAAACAAAGCGACGGCACCACGGCACTGCATTGGGCGGTGTACAACGGCAATGCCGAACTTGCGAAAGCGTTGATCAAGGC
>DATJXP010000278.1:0-4233 GCA_035500035.1 Candidatus Acidiferrum sp.
CCTGCCACTGGCCAGGTCGGTATCGCTGCTGCGCAATCAACTGCGCGAATTTTTCCAGCACCAACGACCGGACATCGTGCTCGTGCAGGGAGATACGTCCACTGCCTATGCCGGCGCGCTGGCAGCCACCGACTGCGACCTGCCGCTCGCCCATCTCGAAGCCGGCCTGCGCACATCCACGCCGACGAGTCCGTTCCCGGAAGAAATGTTCCGGCGCCGCATCAGCCTGCTGGCCCGCTGGCACTTCGCGCCGACCGCGGTCGCCTGCTCCAACCTGCTGGCCGAAGGCATCGCCGCGCAGGACATCCACGTGGTGGGCAACAGCATCGTCGATCTGCTGAAGGAAACGCTGGAAACCGCCGCCTGCGCGCCGCTGGACTGGCGCAGCAAGGGCAGCCGGCTGATCGTGCTGACGATGCATCGCCGCGAAAACTACCAGCATGGCCTCGTCAACGTCAGCCAGGCCATGATCGAGTTGCTGCAGCAGGACCCAAGCCTGTGCCTGGTGTGCCCGTTGCATCCCAATCCGCGCGTGCGCAGCCGCCTCGAGCGGATATTCAGCCAGCATCCGCGCGTACTGCTGACCGAACCGCTGCCGTATCGCCACTTCATTTCGCTGTTGCGCGAAGCCAGCCTGATCGTCACCGACTCCGGTGGCATCCAGGAGGAAGCGCCGTACATCGGCGTACCGGTGCTGGTCACACGCCAGGAAACCGAACGTCCCGAATGTCTGCGCAATGGCCTGGTGAAACTGGCGGGCAACGACAAAGAGCGCCTGGTCCAGGAATGCACGCGCTTGCTCGACTCGCCGCAACCCGGTGCGTGCCGCTTCGATGACAGCGCGCCGTTCGGCGCCGGCAGATCGTCGATCGGCGTGCTGGACATACTCAGCGCTTCCGGCGCACGGAATTCCAGAGTTGCATGAACAGGGTTGCATGAATACTGTCGCAGCCGCCGACCACGCCATCGCCAGACTCCAACATCGACTGCTGCACGGCCCGACCCAACTGCGTTCCGGTCCCCATGCCGGCGCGGTGGCCGGCGGCGTGACGGCTGCCGGCGTTCCGCTGTACATCTACGGCGAAATCACCGGCTATTACCTGCACTGGCTGGCCTCGATGTCCACCGACGAAGTCACCTGCGGCGCCAATGCCCGCGCCGCGCAGCGCTGGCTTGGCGATTACCTGACGCTGCAACCATGGCCGCCCACCCGCGTGCATCTGGCGAGCAGCGAAGCCGATTGGCGCAACGACTGCCTGTTTGCATTCGACCTCGCCATGATCGCCGGCGGTCTCGGCCGCGCCGCCGCCAGGCGGTTGATCGAACTCGATGCCGACGCGGTGCGCCAGCTGGAACGGTTGCTGCTGCTTTTCGTCGACGACGGCAGACTTGAAACAGTGTTGAGCCGCGCCGGTACCAACCCGCTGCCGCAGCGCTGGTCCACCGTGGGCGGCCCCTTCACCGCGAAAACCGCCAGCCGAGTCCTGCTGCTGGACCGGCAATTTCCGCTCGACACGCGGCTGACCGACGCTTGTCATGCCACGCTCGCGCATTACGCCGCGGTCGTGCCCGACTTTCCCGGCGAAATGTTGCACCCGACCCTTTACGCGCTCGAAGGATTGCTGCTGGCACCGGAAGCGGACATGGAAGAAGTCGCACTGGCATTGGAACCGCTGCTCGCGTTGCAAACCGCCACCGGGTCGTTGCCGGAAACGCGCGGCAGCGACCTTCTCCGCAACGACGTGACGGCGCAGGCCTTGCGTTTGGCGATCCTGCTCGAGCATGGTCTCGACGAGCACGGGCGTTATGAAAACAGCATCCAGCGCCTGGCCACGGCGTTGATGGTCCAGGTGGCCGAAGACGGCACGATAGGTTTCGCGGCCGGACGCAACGAAGTCCGCAACACGTGGTGCGCGATGTTCGCCGATCAGGCCTTGCGTCTTTATGCAAACCGCGAGCGCGGTGAGGCTGTCGCCGTTGCCGGGGTCGATCTCGCATGAAGCTGACGAGCGTTCTCGGCCGCTTGTTCAACGCGCCGCGCTTTCTGCCACTGTACCTGGCGCTGTGGTACGCGCGCCTCGGCAGTCTGGCGCCGCCGCGTCTGCGCCGAAGCGCGGCGTGGGGTACCGGTGTCAGCGTGCTGATCCCCGAATGCGGCACGCCCGACCTGCTGGTGCAAACGCTGGCGCATGCAAGAACGGCGCTGGCCAATGTCGGCGAACCGTCCGAGCTGGTGATCCTGGTCAATGGCGCGCCGGCCTCGCTGTATGCCGCGCTGCAAAGCGAATACAGCGATGCCCACTGGCACTTCATCGACAAGCCGCTCGGCTTCAACGGCGCCATCGAAGCCGGGCTGCGACACGTACGCCATCCATGCGTCTATCTGCTCAACAGCGACATGCGGCTGGCGCCCGATGCACTGACTACGATTCTCGGCTATCGCGTACCCACCGCCTTCGCGCTCGCTTCGCAGATTTTTTTCCCGCCCTCGGCCAGCCGCCGCGAAGAAACCGGCCTGTCCAGTTTCTACGTCAAGAACGGCCGCACCTACATGTTCGAAGTGCAACCGCCCGACACCGTCCAGCCCGGCCGGCCCATCTACGCCAGCGGCGGTTCGTCGCTGTTCCGCACCGCGTTGCTGGCGGAGTACGTGCGCGGCTCGCGCGACTACTCGCCGTTCTATTGGGAAGATGCCGATTGGGGCGCGCGCGCGTGGGCCGAAGGACTCGAATGCTGGTTCGTGCCGACCTCGACCGCGGTGCACGAGCATCGCGGCACCATCAAGCGCCGTTTCTCGCGCGAGGAAATCGATCGCGTCAACGATCGCAACGGCTTGCTGTTCGAGTTGCGGCATCACTTCACCTGGCTCGACGGCTGGCGCGCGATGGTGCACCTGACCGGACGCCCGCCCGCGACGCGGCGCGAGCTGGGCAAACTGTCGGTCGCCGGCGGCATCGCTTCGACGCGGCGGCAGAGCATGGCGCTGCAACGTCGCGGCTTTGCGTTCGAAGCGATCGAACGCCATCGCACGTTCGGCGAATTCGGCGAGCAGTATTTTCTCGGCCGCTGGAATCCCGGCGCACCGACCGTGCTGTGGGTAACGCCGTTTTCGGTATTTCCGCCGGCACATGGCGGCGCGCGCCGCATCGTCGAGCTGGCGCGGCGGGTATCGCGCCACGTCAACCTGGTGCTGCTGTCGGACGAGCGCGTCGGCTACGCCAATTGCCGCATCGAGGACTACACGATGTTCCAGGCCATCCACCTGGTGCAGGCGCGTATCGATATCGCTGGCCAGCGCGAACAGGACCTGGCCGAACGCATGCAAACCCATACGCCGGCGCTGTTGCAGCGGGCCTTGCAGTTCCTGCAACGGTACTACCTGGTCGATCTCGTGCAGGTCGAATTCATGGAAGCGACGCGACTGATCGACACCCGCGACGTCAACATTCCCTACGTTGCCGCGTTGCACGACGTCTATCTCGACGGTGGCAACAGCGATGCGCTGCAACGCGAAGTGCTGCAGCGCTACGACGGCGTGGTGACCTGTTCCGGCGAGGACGCGGCTCATCTGCACGGCCTGGCCTGCGACATCGTGCCCAACGGCGCCACCGACCGGCTGGCCGCTGCGACGCCTTCGCCGTCGAACGCGACGATCCTGTTCATGGGGCCGTTCCGCTATCAACCCAACTTCGACGGCATCGTCGCCTTCATCGAACACTGCTGGGCGCCGATCCGGCAGGCACTGCCGCACGCGAGGCTGGTGATACTCGCCGGCAGCGAAGCCACGCGGCCGGAATACGCGCATCCGCTGTTGGCGGCAAGCGGCGTTACGCTGATCACCGAGTTCGTCGATCCCGCGCCCTACCTCGCCGCGTGCAGCCTCACCATCAACCCGCAACAGGAAATCCGCGGTTCGGCGCTGAAGGTGGCGGAAGCGTTGATGGCGCGCCGCATCTGCGTGTGCACGCGCAACGGCGCGCGCGGCTTTGCCGACATCGCCACCGACGCGCTGCAACGGGTCGATGATTGGGCCGACATGGGCGCGCGGATAATCGCGCTGCTGCAAGACGACGCTCGCCGGCATCGGGCAGAACAGATACCGGCCACGCTGGCGCGCGAGTTGGCCTGGGACGGCCAGGCCAATCGCCTGCTGGCGACTTACTGGCGCCTGCTGCCGTCGTTCGCTTCCGCCGGCAAGGTGACACCATGAGCCGGCAATCGTACGACAGCATC
>DATJXP010000279.1:0-3309 GCA_035500035.1 Candidatus Acidiferrum sp.
TTTCCTGACGCTGGGTTTCGATACCATCGCCAGCGGCAAGCCGGTGTTCATCAACCTGCCGCGCAAGTTCATTACCGGCGAAATCCCGCTGCCGGTCGATCCCGGTGTCGTCGTGCTGGAAATCCTCGAGGACATCAGCGCCGATCCGGACGCGCTCAAGGGAGCGCAGGAACTGGTCCGCCAAGGCTATACGCTGGCGCTGGACGATTTCGTCGAAACGCCGCAGAACAGTGCCTTCATCCAGCATGCCAGCTACATCAAGGTTGATGTGCTCAATCTCTCCAATGACGAACTGCGCCGGCAGACTGCGGCGTTGAAGCGTTTCAAGGTGCCGCTGTTGGCCGAGAAGGTGGAAACCCAGGCCTGCTTCGAGTTGTGCAAGCAGTTGGGTTACCAGTATTTCCAAGGCTACTTTTTCAGCAAGCCGGCATTGATGGAAGGCCGCGAGCTGACCACGAACCAACTGGCGATGCTGAACATCCTCGCCAAACTGCAGAACCCCGAATGCAACGTCGAAGACCTCGAACAGATCATCGGCAACGACGTCGGCCTCAGCTACAAGCTGCTGAAGATCATCAACTCGTCGTTCTACAACGTCGGCAAGACGGTGGAGTCGATCCAGCATGCGTTGATCCTGCTCGGGCTCAACATGCTGAAGAAATGGGTGACGCTGATCACGCTGTCATCGACGCCGGGCAAGTCCAGCGAACTCCTGATCAGCGCGCTGCTGCGCGCGCGCCATTGCGAAAGCCTGGCCGAGAAATACAAGCTCAAGTCCGATATTGCCTTCACCGTCGGCATGTTCTCGCTGCTCGATGCCATCATGGACCAGCCATTGCCGGCGCTGCTGGAAAAGCTGCCGCTGACGCTCGAAGTCAAGCAGGCCTTGCTCGAAGGCAAGGGCGAACTTGGGGCCTTGCTGAAAGCCGTCGTCGCCTTCCAGCGGGGCGAGTGGGTCGCCATCGATCCGCGTTTTACCCATGATGCCGCCATCCAGAAAGCCTATGACCAGGCACTGGCGTGGTGCGGCCAAGTGAAAGACGATCTCGGCATGTAAGGCCGCGCGACCGGGTGCGGTAGAATTGGCGGATGAGCACTTCCGCTTCCCCCCTGATTTCCAAACCTTCCGAGTGGCGCTCCGACCGGAGCGGCACCTTGTTCGGCTATCCCAGGTACTGGGCCGAGAGTTTCGGCACCGCGCCGTTCCTGCCGATGTCGCGCGCCGAGATGGACCAGCTCGGCTGGGACAGCTGCGACATCATCATCGTCACCGGCGACGCCTACGTCGATCATCCAAGCTTCGGCATGGCGGTGATCGGCCGTTTTCTCGAAGCGCAGGGTTTCCGCGTCGGCATCATCGCGCAGCCACGCTGGCAGAACACCGCTGACTTCATGGCGCTCGGCAAGCCGAACCTGTTCTTCGGCATCACCGGTGGCAACATGGATTCGATGATCAATCGCTACACCGCCGATCTGCGTCTGCGTCACGACGATGCCTACACACCGAACGACGAAGGCGGCAAGCGGCCCGATCGTGCGGTGATCGTGTACAGCCAGTTGTGTCGGCAGGCCTATGCCGACGTGCCGCTGGTCATCGGCGGCATCGAAGCCAGCCTGCGCCGTATCGCGCAGTACGATTACTGGAGCGACAAGGTCCGCAAATCGGTGTTGATGGATGCGGGAGCCGACATCCTGCTGTTCGGCAACGCCGAACGCGCCATCGCCGAAGTGGCGCACGCATTGGCGCAAGGGCGCAAGGTGCAGGAGCTGACCGACATCCGCGGCACCACGATAATTCGCGACAAAGTGCCGGGTGGCTGGGTCGAAGTCGATTCCACCCGTGTCGATTGGCCCGGCAAGATCGACAAGATGCTGAATCCTTACGAATACGCCAGCACGCAGCAAGACGCCGTGCCGGTCGATCCACAAGCGCCGCAGCCGCTGAAGATCATCCCGCTGCCGTTGCAGCACAAACAGAAACTCGACGACGCTACCACCTATGTGCGGCTGCCGTCGTTCGAGAAAGTCAGCAACGATCCGGTGTTGTACGCGCATGCCTCGCGCGTGTTGCACCAGGAAGCGAGCCCGTCCAACGGCCGCGTGCTGGTGCAGAAACATGGCATCAAGGAAATCTGGGTCAACCGGCCGCCGATCCCGCTGGAAACGCACGAGATCGACGGCGTGTTCGATCTGCCGTACCAACGCCGGCCGCATCCGAAGTACGGCAGCGCGGTGATCCCGGCCTACGACATGATCAAGACCAGCGTGAACATCATGCGCGGCTGCTTCGGCGGCTGCACGTTCTGCTCGATCACCGAGCACGAAGGCCGTGTGATCCAGAGCCGTTCGGAAGAATCGATCCTGAAAGAAGTGGAAAAGATCCGCGACCAGGTACCGGGTTTTACCGGCGTCATCAGCGATCTCGGCGGCCCGACCGCTAACATGTATGGTCTCGTGTGCAAGGAAGCCGACAACGAAATCGGCCAGCGCTGCCGCCGGTTGTCGTGCGTGTTCCCGACCATCTGCAAACACTTGAAGACCGACCACAGTCAAACTACGCAGCTGTACCGCAAGGCGCGCCGACTGCCCGGGATCAAGAAAATCCTGGTGGCGTCAGGCTTGCGCTACGACCTGGCGCTGCGCGATCCCGAGTACATCAAGGAACTGGTGACGCATCACGTCGGTGGCTACCTGAAGATCGCGCCCGAGCACAGCGAAGACGCCCCGCTGCAGCAAATGATGAAACCTTCGATAAGCCATTACGACGAGTTCAAGCGCTTGTTCGAAAAGTACTCGGCGGAGGCCGGCAAGAAGCAATACCTGATTCCGTATTTCATCGCCGCCCATCCCGGCTCGCGCGACGAAGACATGCTGAGCCTGGCGCTGTGGCTGAAGCAGAACAAATTCAAGCCGGACCAGGTGCAGACGTTCTATCCGTCGCCGATGGCGCTGGCCACCGCGATGTATTACTCCGGGCGCAACCCGCTGAAGAAGCTGCATTACAAGAGCGAGAAGCTGATGATCCCGAAGAAGCTGGAACAGCGGCGCTTGCAGAAGGCGTTCCTGCGTTATCACGATCCGGCCAACTTCGATCTGCTGCGCGAAGCGTTGGTGCAGATGGGTCGCAGCGATCTGATCGGCACCGGCGACCGTCACCTGGTGCCGCCGGCCAAACCGCTGTGGCAGCGCAAGGCGGCGCAGCACAAGCTGGCTGGTGCCGCCGGCAAGCTCAACAAGGGAAGTACAGGAACACGCAAGGGAGCGACGAAACCGGGTGCACGACCGAAACGATGAGGAGCTGAGCGGTGG
>DATJXP010000280.1:0-6286 GCA_035500035.1 Candidatus Acidiferrum sp.
GGGCCATCGTCATCGATCACAAATTGCGCAAGACCTCGCTGGTACTGAGCTGTGTCGATACTGCGCGTGCGGATGCGGTGCGGAAGTTGTTGCAGCAGCCGCCACCGGTATCGGCGCTGCCGCCATTCAGGCTACGCACGCCGTTCACGTCCAACTTCACGCGCGAGCAATACCTGCAGCGCTTCCGCCGCGTCATCGATTACATCCACGCCGGCGATTGCTACCAGGTCAACCTGGCGCAATGCTTCACCGCGACTTGCGAGGGCGACGGTTTTGCCGCGTTCCGGCATTTACAGACCGTTGCCAATGCGCCGTTCGCCGCTTATCTGCAGGATGGTACGCACGAAGTGCTGAGTTTTTCGCCCGAACGTTTCATCAAGGTGGACAACTGCGTAGTGACGACGCAGCCGATCAAGGGCACGCGGCCGCGCAGCGACGATCCGATCATCGATGCGCTCAACAAGGAAGAACTCGAAACCAGCACCAAGGATCGCGCCGAGAACCTGATGATCGTCGACCTGCTGCGCAACGATCTCGGCCGCGTGTGCAGCTTCGGCAGCGTCAGCGTCGAACACCTGTTCGAGCTGCAGAGCTTTACCAATGTGCATCACCTGGTCAGCACCATCAAGGGCAAGCTGGAACGGCCGGCTGACGTGTTCCGCTTGATGTCGGCGTGCTTCCCCGGCGGCTCGATCACCGGCACGCCCAAGCTGCGTACGATGCAGATCATCAACGAACTGGAAACGATGCCGCGCTCGGTCTATTGTGGCGTCATCGCCTGGATCGACCACAGCGGCAACATGGACAGCAACATCGCCATCCGCACGCTGGTGCGCGATCGCGATCACATCCATTGCTGGGGCGGCGGCGGTTGCGTCGCCGATTCGGTCGGCGAAGACGAGTACCAGGAAACGCTCGACAAGATTTCGATGCTGATCCACAACCTGTAAATGGCAGTCATGAGCGGATCGCAGCACGCCAGTTCCTTTCCGTTCAAACTCCAGCCTGAGTTGCTGCAGTCCCGCCTGCTGCCTGCCCATCCCTTGTTGCCAACCGTCATCGAACAACACGCGGCCGTGCTGCTGTGCTGCGTCGATGCCAACGAGCCCTACACCATCCTGACGCGCCGCAGCCTGCAACTGAGCCGCCATGCCGGCCAGATCAGCCTGCCCGGCGGCCGTGTCGAAGCCGGTGATGCCAGCCTCGAAGCCACCGCACTGCGCGAAGCGCGCGAAGAAATCGGCCTGCAGAGCGTCAGTCTGCATGTGCTCGGCCGCCTGCCCGACACGCACGTGCCAAGCACCGGCATCGCCATCACGCCGGTGGTGGCGTGGAGTCGATGCGAACCCGAGCTGAATCACGATCCGTACGAAGTCGATGAAATCATCGAGCTGCCGCTGTGCGTGGCGCTCGATGCCACGCAGTACGGCACCGACACGCTGGATCGCGATGGCGTGAAGCGGGAATTCCGGTTCCTGCAATACCGTGAGCATTACATCTGGGGCGCGACGGCGAGGATATTGTTGTCGCTGGCCGATACCGTGAGATGAATTCCAGACAGCAGGAATGACTTATGCCGAGAGCCGCATCTGAAGCAACCAATAGCCGCACCGAAACCGACTCCTTCGGTGCGATCGAAGTGCCCGCCGGGCATTACTGGGGCGCTCAGACGCAGCGCAGCCTGCTGAATTTCCGCATCGGCAATGAACGCATGCCGCTTGCTCTCGTGCATGCCTATGGCGTACTGAAAAAAGCGGCGGCGCTGGCCAACATGAAGTCGGGTGTACTCGATACCGGCATCGGCGAAGCCATCGTGAAGGCGGCCGACGAAGTGATCGCCGGTAACAGGGACGACGAATTTCCGCTGGTCGTGTGGCAGACGGGGTCCGGCACCCAGACCAACATGAACGTGAACGAGGTGATCGCCAACCGCGCGATCGAAATGCTCGGTGGAACGCTGGGCAGCAAGCGGCCGGTGCATCCGAACGATCACGTCAACATGGGTCAGAGTTCGAACGACAGTTTCCCGACCGCGATGCATATCGCCGTGGCGATGCAGATCACTGATCTGCTCGTTCCCGCGCTTGAACATCTGCACCAGGCGCTACAACGAAAAGTCGAAGCGTTCGGCGACATCGTCAAAATCGGCCGCACGCATCTGCAGGATGCGGTGCCGCTCACGCTGGGCCAGGAATTTTCCGGTTACGCAGCACAGATCGAACTTGCCGTCGCACGCGCGCAGGACGTGTTGCCGCGTTTGTATCCATTGGCGCAGGGTGGCACGGCGGTCGGCACCGGTCTCAACGCCAGGCGGGGATTTGCCGACGAATTCGCGCGTCAGGTCGCCGCCATTACCGGCAAACCCTTCGTCACTGCCGTCAACAAGTTCGAGGCCATGGCCGCGCATGATGCCATGGTGGAAACATCCGGCATGCTCAACACCATTGCCGCCGGTTTCATGAAGATCGCCAACGACATCCGGTTGATGGGATCGGGTCCGCGCTGCGGCTTCGGTGAAATCAGCTTGCCGGAGAACGAACCGGGTTCGTCGATCATGCCGGGCAAGGTCAATCCGACGCAGTCCGAAGCCATGACCATGGTGGCGGCGCAGGTGATGGGCAATCATGTCGCGGTGACGATAGCCGGCGCGAGCGGCCATTTCGAACTGAACGTGTTCAAGCCGGTGATCATCCATAACGTGCTGCAATCGATACGCTTGCTGGCCGACGTCGCCAACAGCTTCACTGATAACTGTATAGCTGGTATCGAGCCGAACAGGGATCGCATCGAACAACTGGTCAGCGAGTCGCTGATGCTGGTAACGGCGCTCAATCCGCACGTCGGCTACGACAACGCGGCAAAGATTGCGAAGAAGGCGCATGCCGAACGCAAGACGCTGAAGCAGGCCGCCATCGAACTCGGCCTGCTCACGGCGGACGAGTTCGACCGTCTGGTCAGGCCGCAAGACATGACGCATCCGCTCGATTGAACGGCATAAAGTGGAAAGACCTTGCTGGATGCCATGCGCAGGAAAGCGCCGATGCGGCAACGGGCGTAGTATTCAGACCAATTTGCCGGCAATGGACAGTAACGCCATGTTCAGTTCGGCAATGCTGCGCAGGTTATGAACCGATTTTCTCGCTACCAAATTAATCTGTCGTGGCAGCCGCGGAGATAGGCGGGTGATTTCCGGTTCGCGGAATCCCAGTGCCGTTGCCGTGCCTAGTGGCACCAATGCACGACCGAAGCCTGCCTTTGCCATCTGTGCGGCAGCGGCAAAGGATTCGAGGAAAGTAAAGCGCTGTCCGCTCAAGCGGGGATGATTCAAGGCGCGGGTACCGATTTCGCGCCATGTTGCCGACATCGTTTCGATGGTCAGGATCGGTTGCGATTTGCCGCTGCCGCGTTGTGATTGTCCGACCAGCACCATGGGTTCTTCCGCAAGCCGGGTCCAGACCAGATCGGTCCCTTGTGGGCGGCCGGTTACGATACCCAATTCGTAATGCCCGAGTCGCAGCCGTTCGAGTATGAGCAGACTGCGATGAACGTGGACCTCAAGCTGCAATTCCTGGAGCTTTCCCTGTGCTTGCTTCAGCAAGCGCGGCCCCCATGACGAGGCGATAGAGTCGGCCATCCCCAACGTGAACTGCTGCCGGGTGGGCTCTTGCATGTGCTTGAGCCCGTGCAGTTCCGCCAGCAAGGGTCTGGCCTTGCCGAGTACGGCCATCGCGGCCGGTAACAGCCGCAACTTGCGGCCGTCGACTTCCACCAGTGCATAACCCAATTGGACTTCCAATGCCTTGATGCGTTTGCTGACCGCCGATTGCGTAAGCCGAAGACGTACGGCGGCCTCACTCACGGTGCCGGTCTTTTCCAGGCTTATAAGCGCTTCGATGCCGTCCAACATATTCGTAATTCGACTATAACGTAGTCCTATTATTCATTTTATTCTTTTATTGAAACCGGAAACAATGCTGGCCATTCATGTGGACAAGAGGTATCGCAATGAAAACGCAATGGGACCCGAAGCAATACGACAAGTTCAAACAGCAGCGCTCGGCGCCGTTTTACGACCTGATGCAAATGGTCAAAACCGGAACGATGGATTTTGCGATCGATCTTGGCTGCGGTACCGGCGAATTGACCCGACAGCTGTTCGACCAACTCAAACCGGCGCGACTGCTTGGTATCGACTCGTCCAGGGAAATGCTGGTGCAATCCGCCAACTGGGCGGTACCCGGCTTGAGTTACGAGTTACGGGACATCACCGACTTCCAGCCTGACGCAGCGCCCGATTTGCTGTTCTCGAATGCAACGCTGCAATGGCTGCCGGAGCATGAACGCTTGATCCCCCGGCTGCTGGATTGGGTCAGGCCTGGGGGCCAGGTTGCCATCCAAGTGCCGTTCAATTTCGATCACCCTTCGCATCAAATTGCCGCAGCCGTGGCGAGCAGGTTGTTCCCCGCCGTTTTTGCCGACGGCCAATTCTCCGTGATCAGAACACTGACTGTTGAACGCTATGCCGAGTTGCTGTTTGCCAACGGTTTCGCGCAGCAGAATTGCCGGATACAAGTGTACGGTCATCCGCTGCCTTCGGGCGCCGATGTCATCGAATGGACCAAAGGCACGTTGCTTACCGGTTATCAGCGCAGGTTATCGCCGGAACAGTTCTCGCTGTTCTTCGATACTTATCGGCGTGAGCTGTTGGACGCGTTGGGCACGGGCCCCTATTACTACGCTTTCAAGCGCATTCTGCTGTGGGGCAGAAAAAATCCGCGAGGTTAGAGCGTTTACCGGCTGTGTTGCTGGAACAGCTGGCGCAACTCGGCATAAGTATGCACAGCCGGAAACTGCGGAAACTCCCGGATCACGTTGTCCGGCGCATGGAACAGGAAGCCGGCATCGGCCGCACCCAACATGCCGGTGTCGTTGTAAGAATCGCCGGCGGCGATGACGCGGTAGTTCAGGCTTTTGAAGGCCTGCACGGCCTTGGTCTTCGGGTCTTTCTGGCGGATCACGTAGTTGACCACCCTGCCCTGCGCATCGACTTCCAGCTTGTGACACATCAGCGTCGGGTTGCCGAGTAACGGCATCAGCGGCAGCGCGAATTCGTAGAAGGTGTCGGACAGGATCACTACCTGGAAATGCTGGCGTAGCCAGCTGACGAACTCCACGGCGCCGGGAATCGGCTGCAGCGTCGCAATCACTTGCTGGATCTGTTTCAAGCCAAGACCACGCTCGGCCAGGATGCGCAAGCGCTGCTTCATCAGTACGTCGTAGTCGGGAATGTCGCGCGTGGTCAGCCGCAGTTCGGGAATGCCGGTTTTGTCGGCGAAGGCGATCCAGATTTCCGGGATCAACACGCCTTCGAGATCGAGACACGCGATATCCATCGTTGGCCTTAATGGCGGGGCTGGTTGGCGATGCCGTGCGGCACGTGGCCGGTGGCGACGTGTTCGCGTGCCGATTCGCAGTGGCCCTGCTGGTCGTCGAAGAATACGTCGGCGTTGTAGGCGGCGAGAAATGGCCCCTTGTCCTGGCCGCCGAGGAACAACGATTCGTCGATCTTGATATTCCACGCCCGCAGCGTGCGCACTACCCGCTCGTGCGCCGGTGCCGCGCGCGCGGTGACGAGGCAGGTACGGATCGGCGATTCACCTTCCTTGAATTCGCGCTGCAGCATCTGCAACGCGGCCAGAAACGGTTTGAACGGGCCACCGCTCAGCGGCGTTTTCGCCGCTTCGATCTCGCTGCGGGTAAACTCGGCCAGCCCTTGCGTCTTGTACACGCGCTCGGCCTCGTCGGAGAACAGTACGGCATCGCCGTCGAAGGCAAAACGCAGTTTGTAATCGTCGGTATTGGCGGCCTTGGACGGCATGATGGTCGCCGCCGCCACGCCATGTTCGAGCCCCTGGCGCACGTCGTAACCGTTGGTGCTGAGAAACAGATGACTGTTGAACGCGTTGATGTAGCGGTACGGACTATCGCCGCCGCAGAACGCCGCCTTGCTGATGTCGAGGCCGTGATGCTCGATCGAATTGAACACGCGCAGGCCGGTGTCGGCCGTGTTGCGCGACAGCAGGATCACTTCCACCCGCTGCTGCCCCAGCAGCTTGTTGATGTGCAGCAGCTTCTTGACCAGGTGGAACGCATCGCCCGGTTTCAGCGGCTCGTCTTCGTGCGCGATCTGGTACTGACGATAGGCTTCGACGCCTTCGCGCTCGAACACCTGATTGCTGGCATCGAGATCGAACAGTGCGCGCGAGGAGATGGCGACGACGAGTTT
>DATJXP010000281.1:0-4522 GCA_035500035.1 Candidatus Acidiferrum sp.
ACAGTTGGCCGCACTCGATGAACCACCGCTGAAATTGTTCTGAACAGGTTACGGTTGGACCCTGTACCTGCCGCGCGCGGATTTGCTATGGTGCCGGGCTTTCGTACTGATGCCGGTTCGTGTCCATGTCGATGTTTCAGCAGCCCCGCACCCGCGGCACTTTGGCCGCCCTCGCCCTGTTCGCCCTGCTGCTGGTCGGCAGCAGCCTGATCGTCGTCCACCACGGCGCGGTCAGGGTCGACAAAAGCCCCAACGACAAGCGCGACTACCGCGCATTGACGCTCGGCAACGGCATGAAAGTGCTGCTGATCTCCGATCCCGATGCCGACCGGGCCGCCGCCTCGGTCAACGTCGCCGCCGGTTCCAACGGCGATCCGGCCGAATTCCACGGCCTGGCGCATTTCCTCGAACACATGCTGTTCCTCGGCACCCGCAAGTATCCCGCCGCCGACGAATACGAAGAGTACATCTCGTCGCACGGCGGCGGTCTCAATGCCTACACTGCCTACGACAACACCAACTTCCATTTCGAGCTCGATGCCAGCTACCTGGAGCCGGCGCTCGACCGCTTTTCGCAATTCTTCATTTCGCCGCTGTTCAGCGAGGAATACGTCAACCGCGAACGCAACGCCGTCAACTCCGAATACCAGAGCGGACTGCAGGACGACGCCCGCCGCAGCCAGGCGGTGGTGAAGGCGGCGATGAACCAGCGGCATCCGATGGCGGGCTTTGCCGTCGGCAGTCTCGATACCTTGCAGGATCACGGCAACGCCCGCTTGCGCGATGCGCTGCTGGCGCATTACGACCGCTATTACTCGGCCAACCTGATGTCGCTGGTGATCTTCGGCAAGGAAAATCTCAACCAGCTCGAAGCCTGGGCACGCACGTACTTCAGCGCGGTGCCGAACAAGCATCGCAGCAAACCCGTCAGCAAGGAGCCGCTGTTCGCCGCCGGCCAGTTGCCGCTGCAGATCGACATCGATCCGATCCGCGACACGCGCTCGCTCAGCTACTCGTTCCCGATCCCCGACATGCGCGCCCGCTACCGCGAGCGTCCGCTCGATTACCTCGCCAACATGCTCGGCCACGAAGGCGAGGGCAGCCTGCTGAAAGTGCTGCGCGACCTCGGCTGGGCCAATGCGCTCAGTGCCGGCGGCGGCATCGAAGGCGACGATGCCAACATGTTCGACATCAATATCGCGCTGACCCAGGACGGCCTGCAGCACGTCGACGACATCAGCGCGCTGCTGTTCCAGTTCATCGACGTCATCGGCAAGCAGGGCATCAGCGAATGGCGCTACAAGGAACTGGCGACGATGTCGTCGCTGGCGTTCCAGTACCAGGAGCCCGGCGAAATCGTCGGTCTCGTCACCGGCATGTCCGAGCGCATGCAGTATTTTCCGTTGCAGGACCTGATCACCGCCGACTATTTCTACCGCGACTACAATCCGCAATTGATCCGCGCCGCGCTCGACTACCTGCGGCCTGACAACGTGGTGTTGACCTTGTCGGCGCACGGCTTGCCGGTGGATCGCACCGAACCGTGGTACCAGGCGCATTATTCCGCCGCCACCATTACCCAGTCGCGCTTGCAGGCCTGGCGCAATGCCCCGCGCAACGGTGCGCTGGCGGCGACGCAGCCCAACCCGTTCATTCCCGAGAACCTGACGCTGCGGCCGCTGAAGGGGCCGAAACTGCCGCACGGCGGCGCCAACGTTGCCTACAAGCCGCAACTCATCGTCAACAGTGGCGGCGTGCGGCTGTGGTTCAAACAGGACAACGAATTCTTCACGCCGCGCGTCAATTTCTTCGTCTATGCGCAGACGCCGTTGCTGCAGGAAAACCTGCACAACTCGCTGCTCGGCACCTTCGTGGTGTCGCTGGTCAACGACAAGCTCAGCGCCTACGCCTATCCTGCCACGCTGGCCGGCGCCGACTTCGGCATCGGCACCCGCAATCGCGGCCTGACGCTGGCGTTGAGCGGCTACAGCGACAAGCAGGGGCAATTGCTGGAAACCTTGCTGAAAACGCTGACCACCGCCGACTTCCAGCAGGACCGCTTCGACATCATCAGGACCGAACTGGTACGTAGTTGGCAGAACGCCACGCTACGCACGCCTTACACCCGCTTGCAGAGCGAGGTGCAAGGCCTGCTGGTGAATCCCTACTGGTCCAACGAAGAGAACATCGCCGAAGTGCGGAACATCACGCTGGACGAAGTGAAAGCATTCGTGCCGAAGCTGCTGGCGTCGCTGCGGCTCGACGCGCTGTTTCACGGCAACGGCGACGAGAACGATGCCAAGGCGCTGCTGGCGCTGGTCGAACGCTATCTGCCGCCGTCGGCCTCGGCGCCGGTGCCGCGCTTCGGCAGCGTGGTGAAGCTGCCGCAACGCACCCGCATCGTCGATGAACTGGCGCTGGCGCACGACGATTCCGCCATCGTCATCTACGAACAAGCCGAGGACACCAGCCTGCGCGCCCGCGCGATGATCGGCATGATATCCACGCTGATGGCGCAATCGTTCTTCGACACCTTGCGCACGCAGCAGCAACTCGGCTACGTGGTGAGCGCCGGCACGCTGCCGATCCTCAACGTCAACGGCCTGATGTTCACCATCGAATCGCCGGTGGCGGATCCGCAGACGCTGGAGACGCGCATCAACGCGTTTCTCGCCAGCTTCGGCAACACGCTGGACACCATGCCGCCGGAACAGTTCGCCGACATCAAGAACGGTCTGCTGAACGACCTGCGCCAGTTGCCGGAACAGCTCGACAATCTCAGCAGCCGCTACTGGAGCGACATCCTGCTGGAAGAACTCGATGCCGATTCGCAACTGAAGCTGTCGGAAGCGGTGGCGCAGCTGACGCAGGGCGCCGTGGTCGATTACTACCATCGCGTCATCGCCAATCCGGCGACGACGCGCGTGGTGGCACGCAGCTTCGGCCGCAACATGCTGCAGTCGCGCAAGCCGGAACCGGCCGGCACCGTGCTGCTCGACGGCACTCACGGCAACTATGCCGGTTTCAAGGCCGGCCAGGCCGTTTACAACTATCCTTGAACTGATTGCGGCACTGCTGCTGTGCCGCGCTTCGAACGGAGCAGGGGCCGCATGCGGGGCTGGTACGGATTCGCGTTGTCGCTGGTGACGGCAGTGTTGTGGGGCATGTTGCCGGTGGGCATGGTGCTGCTGCTCGGCCGGCTCGACGTCGTCACCATCACCTGGAGCCGGTTTGCCTTCTGTTCGGTTTGCGTCGGGCTGTGGCTGTACCGCCGGCGCTTGTGGCCGGCACGCAGCCAACTTGCCGGCAGCATGCGCTGGTTTCTCGCGCTTGCCGTACTCGGCCTGCTCGGCAACTTCCTGCTCTACCTGCTCGGCCTGCGGCTGCTGAATCCGGAAGCGACCCAGACCATCATCCAACTCGCGCCCATATTGCTGTTGTTCGGCAGCGTCTATTTCAACGGCGAAAAACTGTCGGCGCTGGAGTGGAGCGGTGCGCTGCTGCTGGTGGCCGGGCTTGCGCTGTTCTTCAACCAGAAGCTGGCCGGCCTGATGACGTCGCTCGGCAGCGAGACCGTCGGCGTGCTGTGTATGCTGGCGGCGGCGCTGTCGTGGAGTATCTATGGTCTGGTGCAGAAGCGGCTGATGCGCAGCCTCAATTCGCTGCAGGTGACGCTGCTGATCTACGGCGCCGGCACCGTGGTGCTGTTGCCGTTCGTCGTGCTGCCGTCGCTGGCGCAGCTCGACGGTTTGCAAGCGAGCGCGCTGTTGTTCTGCTGCCTCAACATGCTGGTCGGTTACGGTGCCTTCACCGAGGCGATGCGCATCTGGCAGGCAGCCAAGGTCAGCGCGGTGATCGCGTTGGCGCCGGTGTTTACGATACTGTCGATGAAGCTCGCGGTGTGGCTGATGCCGGCACACTTTGTCAGCAGTGAGCTGAATACCTTGGCGTATCTCGGTGCGTTGACGGTGGTGGCAGGCTCGATGCTGGCGGCGCTGGGCAAGCAGCCGGCCGTCGTTTCAAGGAACGATGCGCACGAGTAAGGCGGCGAGACGCCAACCGCCTTTGTGAATTTCGTCCAGCGTTACCTTGCCCGCCCAGTCGCGATACGACATGCCGTCGGCGGCGGCTTGCTCCACGGCATCGCCTTCCGCTTCGTTACGGCCATGCTTGTTGACGATGGTAATGTCGTGGAATTGCAGACGCCGATGCGCGGCCTGCGCCAGCGGTAAAACGTCATCGGCCATGGCTTGTGCCCAATCCCGCGGTGGCAGCGCTGCCAGATTCCACGCAGCCGGTTGCAGCATGGCGTATTCCGCGGCCAGTTCGTCGTTGCTCGCCGCGTGCGCGTGCGACGGATGCGCCGTCCTGAATTGCTTTGCCATCAAACCGAGCGCGGTGCCGGCGGCATCGTTGTCCCAATAGCCGTGCAGCGCGCCGTGGTCGGTGGCCGGTGCCGATGGATTGTTGGCCGGATGCAGATCGAGTTCGAGGTTGTTGCCGCCCTCGTCGCCGTAGAGCG
>DATJXP010000282.1:0-4700 GCA_035500035.1 Candidatus Acidiferrum sp.
CTTGTAGCCCGGCCTGGCTTCGGTTTCCTTGAACAACTGATCGACGGTTTTTTCATCCAGCACAATGAGCAGAATGCCGTTCTTGACGCAGTTGTTGAAGAAAATGTCGGCAAAGCTGGGCGCGATGACACAGCGTATGCCGTAATCGTCCAGCGCCCACGGCGCATGTTCGCGACTGGAACCACAGCCGAAATTTTCACGCGCCAGCAGGATCGACACGCCTTTGTAGCGCGGTTGGTTGGCGACGAAATCGGGATTCAGCGGACGGCCGCTGCAATCCTGGTCCGGCAAACCCTTGTCCAGGTAGCGCGCTTCATCGAACAGGTTCTTGCCGAAACCGGTGCGCTTGATCGATTTGAGAAACTGCTTGGGGATGATGTAGTCGGTGTCGACGTTGGCCCGATCCAGCGGCAGCACCAGCCCGTTTTCCGTGATGAACTTTTTCATAAGACTTTAAAACCGTTATTCAACCGATTGATTGGGTTTACAGCAGTTGGACGTTGCGGATATCGACGAAATGGCCGAACACCGCAGCGGCCGCCGCCATCGCCGGACTGACCAGGTGGGTACGACCGCCAAACCCCTGGCGACCTTCGAAGTTGCGGTTCGATGTCGATGCACAGTGTTCGCCCGGCTCCAGTTGGTCGGCGTTCATCGCCAGGCACATCGAGCAACCGGGCTCGCGCCATTCCAGTCCTGCTTCCTTGAACACCTTGTCCAAACCTTCCTGCTCGGCCTGGGCTTTCACCAGCCCCGAGCCCGGCACCACCAGTGCCTGTTTGATGCTGTCGGCAACCTTGCGGCCTTTGACCACTGCAGCGGCCGCACGCAGGTCTTCGATGCGCGAGTTGGTGCACGACCCGATGAAGACGCGGTCCAGCTTGATCTGCTGGATCGGCATACCTGCCGTCAGCCCCATGTATTTCAACGCCTGCTGATAATTGCCCTTCTTGGCTTCGCTCGGTGCGCTGGCCGGATCCGGCACCATGCCCGTCACCGGCGCTACCATTTCCGGCGACGTCCCCCAGCTGACCTGCGGCACGATGCTGGCTCCGTCGAGTTCGACCACGGCATCGAATTTGGCGTCGGCATCGCTGACCAAGGTACGCCAATAGGCCGCAGCCTGTTCCCATACAGCACCTTTCGGCGCGAACGGACGGCCTTGCAGATAACCGATGGTCTTTTCATCGACGGCCACCAGCCCGGCACGGGCGCCGGCTTCGATCGCCATGTTACAGACCGTCATGCGGCCTTCGATCGACAACCCCTTGATGACGTCGCCGCCGAATTCGATGGTGTAGCCGGTACCGCCTGCCGTGCCAATCTTGCCGATGATGGCGAGGATCACGTCCTTGGCCGTCACGCCCGGCTTCAGCGCTCCGTTCACCTTGACCAGCATGTTCTTCGCCTTCTTCTGTACCAGGCACTGGGTGGCCAGCACATGCTCCACTTCGGAAGTACCGATGCCGTGTGCCAGCGAACCGAGCGCACCATGGGTCGAGGTATGCGAATCGCCACAGACGATAGTCATGCCCGGCAGGGTCCTGCCTTGTTCCGGCCCGATCACATGGACGATGCCATGACGATGATCGTCGATGGCGAATTCCTCGATGCCAAAGTCCTTGCAGTTGTCGTCGAGGAACTTGACCTGGATTTTGGATACCGGGTCGAGGATGCCGTCCACACCTTTCGAACGCTCATTGGTGGTGGTAGGCACGTTGTGATCCGGCGTCGCCATGTTGGCCTTGGCCCGCCACGGTTTGCGACCAGCCAGGCGCAGGCCTTCGAAGGCTTGCGGCGAAGTCACTTCGTGCAGAAAGTGCAGGTCGATGTAGATCAGCGAGGTGCCGTTATCCAGCTCCTTGACCAAGTGGGAGTCCCACAGTTTGTCGTAAAGCGTCTTTCCAGCCATAAATCACCTATCTATCAATTAGTTATAACAAAAATATAAAGCAATATGTCAAATCTAAAATTTTACTAAAAACAACTTTTCAACGCTTTGTAATATCTGGTGTTTTTACTTTTACATCGGCGTTTTGGGCGCGATGGCGCAGCCAATGATCCATCAACGTCAGCGCCACCATGGCTTCGGCGATGGGGGTCGCGCGAATTCCAACGCACGGATCGTGGCGCCCAGTGGTAATAATCTCGGCAGGTTCGCCATTGATATCAATGGTTTGCCCAGGAATCCTGATGCTAGAAGTAGGTTTCAGAGCGATGTGGACCACGATGTCCTGCCCCGTACTGATGCCACCCAGGATGCCACCGGCGTTATTGCCCACGAAACCGGCCGGCGTGAGGGCGTCGCGATGCTCGGTGCCCTTCTGTTCTACCACGTCGAATCCCGCTCCTATCTCTACTCCTTTCACTGCATTGATGCTCATCAGCCCATGCGCCAGCTCGGCATCGAGGCGGTCGAAGATGGGCTCGCCCAAGCCCACCGGTACCCCGGACGCAACCACGCTGATCCTGGCCCCGATCGAGTTGCCCTCCTTGCTCAGGGCCGCCATGTACTCTTCCAACTGCGGCACCTTGGCCGGGTCCGGGCAAAAGAACGGGTTCTGGCTGACTGCATTCCAGTCCACGAGGTCGAGCTTGATAGGTCCGAGCTGGCTCAGATAGCCGCGCACCGCCATCCCGAGTCTTTCACTCAAGTACTTCTTGGCAATGGCACCCGCTGCCACCCGCATCGCTGTTTCCCGCGCCGACGAACGGCCGCCGCCCCGATAGTCGCGGAAGCCGTACTTGTGGGTATAGGTGTAGTCGGCATGTGCCGGCCGGAACAGGTCCTTGATGTTGCTGTAGTCCTTGCTCTTCTGGTCGGTGTTGTGGATCAACAGGCCGATCGGCGTACCCGTAGTAACACCCTCGAACACGCCCGACAGTATCTGCACCTGGTCCTCTTCCCGGCGTTGGGTAGTGAACCGCGAGGTCCCGGGTTTGCGGCGGTCGAGATCGCCCTGGATGTCAGCCTCGGACAACACCAGACCAGGCGGGCAGCCATCGACGATGCAGCCCAGCGCCGGCCCATGGCTTTCGCCAAAGGTCGTGACGCAGAACAGTTTGCCGAAGCTGTTGCCTGACATGGTTCACCCGCAAGGGTTGCCGATTCGAATGGCGCGCACTGTAGCCCTCTGCCCCAAATAAAACAAATTTATAATTTTTATAAATTTCATTACAGTTGGTTATAGATTAGTTCACACCCGGAGCCAACATGGACTTCCAGAACCTGCGCGCCTTCATGGCAGTCGCCGAAACCAACTCGTTTTCCCGCGCTGCCGACCGCCTGCACCTGACGCAGCCGGCCATCAGCAAGCGCATCCTGACGCTGGAAACCGACCTCAAGCAACGCCTGTTCGACCGCATCGGCTGGCAACTGGCGCTGACCGAAGCCGGCGAATGCCTGCTGCCGCGCGCACGCCAGATCCTGCAACTGATCGAGCAGACCCGGCAGGCGCTCGATGACCTGTCAGGACAAGTGCAAGGCAACCTGAAACTGGTCACCAGCCATCACATCGGCCTGCACCGGCTGCCGCGCGTACTGCGCGAATACAAAAAGACCTTTCCGGAAGTAAAGCTCAACATCAGCTTCCTGAATTCGCAGGAGACGCACCAGAACATTCTCGAAGGCAAGGGCGAACTCGGCATCACCACGCACGAAGCGCGTCATAACGAATCGCTGCTGACCAAGGACATCTGGCACGACACGTTGCACTTCGTCGTCGCGCGCGACCATCCCTTGCTGAAACAGAAAAGCGTCAAGCTGCAGGACCTCACCGCCTACACCGCCATCCTGCCGGATGTGCGTTTTTACACCGGTCGCACCGTCTCCGAATTGTTCGAGCAGCAAGGCCTCGTGCTGAAGCTGGACCAGGACCTCAGCCTCGACAACCTGGAGACGCTGAAGGCGATGGTGTCGATCGGCGATTCGTGGAGCGTGCTGCCGGCGACGATGCTGGACGACCGCAGCGTGGCGACGCTCAACATCAAGGGCGTTGCCTTGAGTCGCCGGCTGGTGTGCATCCGCCACAAGGAACGCACGCTGAGCAAGGCCGCGCAGGCCTTCCTGCGCGCACTGGAACAACACAAGGATTAGGCTTGCTTCGCCGCCAGCAGTTGTCGCCGCGTTATCGCGCAGATGCCTTCGCCACCATGATCGAACTCCAGCCACAGCAGTGGCAAGTCGGAACGTGCTTCGTCCAGCAGCGGCCATGTGGCTCCGGTTTCCAACAGCAGCAGACCTTCATCGGCGAGATGCTCCGCGGCCTGGTCGAGAATCCGCAGCGGAATTTCCAAACCATCGTCGCCGGTCAGTAAACCCAGTTGCGGTTCAGTGAGATATTCCCGCGGCAGCTCGTGATATTCATCAGCACCAACGTAGGGCGGATTGGTGACGATCAGATCGAACTTGCCTTCCACGTTGGCAAACAAATCCGATTGCACCAGTTGTACACGATCAGCAACGCCATGTTTGTCGACATTGATGCGTGCGACCTCCAGCGCATCGGCACTGAGATCGGCCAACACCACTTGCGCGGCCGGAAACATTTTCGCGCAGGCAATGCCGATGCAACCGCCACCAGTGCACAAATCGAGTATACGGCGCGGCGACTGTGACAGCAGCGGTTCGAAACGTTTGTCGATCAATTCGGCAAATGGCGAACGCGGCACCAGCACACGCTCGTCGACAAAGAACGGCA
>DATJXP010000283.1:0-5919 GCA_035500035.1 Candidatus Acidiferrum sp.
GATGACTTCGCCGGTTTCCTGGTCGGTTTCGACGCGGAAAGTCGGGTCTTCCGCTACCAGTTTGCCGATGGCGATGCCCATTTTTTCGTTGGCGCCCTTGTCTTTCGGCTGCACGGCGATCGAGATCACCGGCTCCGGGAACACCATCGCTTCCAGTGCGCATTCGTGATCCGGATCGCACAGCGTGTGACCGGTCTGCACGTTCTTCATGCCGACGATGGCAATGATGTCGCCCGCTTCGGCATGCGTCAGTTCGAAGCGTTCTGCGGCCTGCATTTCCACCATGCGGCCAATGCGCTCTTCCTTGCCGGTGAACGAGTTCAGGATCGTGTCGCCCTTGTCGAGCTTGCCGGAGTAGATGCGCACGAAGGTCAGCGCACCGAAACGGTCGTCCATGATCTTGAATGCCAGCGCGCGGAACGGTTCGTCCGGCGATACGATGGCGAACTGGCCGTTCGGATGGCCTTCTTCGTCGGTCAGCGGCTGCGGGTTTACTTCGTGCGGCGCCGGCAGGTAGTCGACGACGGCGTCGAGTACGAGCTGGATGCCTTTGTTCTTGAACGCCGAGCCGCAATAGGTCGGGAAGAACGCCATGTCGCGGCAACCTTTACGAATGCAGCGCTTGATGTCTTCGACGGAAATTTCTTCGCCTTCGAGGTAGCGCGTCATGACGTCGTCGTCCATCTCGACCGCGGTTTCGATCATCTGGGCGCGGTATTCTTCGACTTTGTCGACCATGTCGGCCGGTACGTCCTGCACTTTGTAGTTCTCCGGCTGGCCGGATTCATCCCACACGTAGGCTTTGCGATTCAGCACGTCGACCACGCCGACGAAGGTGTCTTCGAAGCCGATCGGCAGCGTCATCACCAGCGGGTGAGCACCGAGCACTTTCTTGACCTGGGCCACGACCTTGAAGAAGTCGGCGCCGATGCGGTCGAGCTTGTTGACGAAGATCAGACGCGAGACTTTGGAGTCGTTGGCGTAGCGCCAGTTGGTTTCCGACTGTGGTTCGACACCGCCGGAGCCGCAGAACACACCGATGCCGCCGTCGAGTACTTTCAGCGAGCGATACACTTCGACAGTGAAGTCAACGTGGCCGGGAGTGTCGATGACGTTCAGGCGGCAGCCTTTCCAGAAGCACGACACGGCGGCGGACTGGATCGTGATGCCACGCTCGGCTTCCTGCACCATGAAGTCAGTGGTGGATTCGCCTTCATGCACTTCGCCGATTTTGTGGATCTTGCCCGTCAGCTTCAGAATGCGCTCGGTGGTGGTGGTTTTGCCAGCATCTACGTGGGCGAAGATGCCTATGTTGCGGTACAGGTTCAGGTCGGCCATGGCTCTCTCGTTCGGGGGGTCGTAAAAAGGCGCGCAATATACCTGAATTCGCCCACCATTTCATGTATTTAGCATGACTTTTGGTCTGCTTTTGGTAAAGAATTCCGGGGCTCGCCCCATTTCCGGCTCAAAACAACAATCAGGGGAGCTACTGCATGCAAATAACCCGACTCGAAGTACCCCAATGTTCAGTAGGGGAAGGCCCGGTGTGGGACGTCCAAACCCAGCGGCTGTACTGGATCGACATCCTGGAAAAAGCGGTTTACTGCCTGGACCCCGCCACAGACCGCACCCAGCGCTGGGCCGTGCCCAACATCATCGGCTCGATGGCCATAGGCAAGGACGGCAATGCCATCGTCGCGCTGGCCAATGGCGTGCATACCTTGAACCTGGCCACCGGCGAGTGCCGGATGCTGGCGACGAGCCCTGATCTGAACGAGCAAGTGCAACTCGCCGACGGCAAGGTCGATAGACGCGGCCGCTTCATCGTCGGTTCGAGTGACCGCGGCATGAAGGAAGCGCGTGGCAAGTTGTATGCGCTCGACCCCGGCGCCACTCAATTGCGCGAAATCGACAACGACATCTTCCTCGCCAACGGCCCGTGCTGGTCGCCGGACGACAAACTGTTCTACCACGCCGACAGCATCCGCAAACTCATCTACGTCTATGACTACGACATAACCCGCGGCACCGTCAGCAATCGCCGACCGTTTGCCAGCACGGCGGAACTGGGCGGCATTCCCGATGGCGCCACGGTGGACAGCGAAGGCTTGATCTGGAGTGCGATCTGCGAAGGCGGCAAGCTGGTGCGGTTCCGCCCCGATGGCAGCATCGAACGCATCGTACCCATGCCGTTGAAGTTGCCTGGCAGCGTGATGTTCGGCGGGCCGCAACTCGACCGCTTGTTCGTGCCGACGCTGAGCCCGGCGTTTCTCGGGCGCCCGGCCGATCCGCTCGATGGCTCCACTTTCGTCATCGACGGACTTGGCATCAAAGGCTTGCCTGAGCCGAGGTTCGGCGCATGAGCAAGGCAATGCCGCTGCTCTTGACCACGGTGTTTCTCAACATCGCGGGCTTCAGCCTGATCCTGCCGCTGCTGCCGTTCTACGGCACGCTGTTCGGCGCGTCGTCGTTCGGCGTGGCGTGCCTGTTTGCAGCGTACTCGCTCGGCAGCGTGTTCGGCGAAATCCATTGGGGGCGTCAGTCCGATGCCAAGGGACGTCGGCCGGTGTTGATCCTGACTACGGCCTGCGCCGCGCTCAGTTACGTGGCGTTCGCGTTCGCGCCGAATCTGGCAGCCGCGATTGCCATTCGCATCGTCAGCGGATTTTTCAGCGGCACCTTCGGCGTCGCTGCCGGCACCATCGCCGACATCACCCAACCGCAGGTACGTGCGAAAAACATGGGCTATTTCGGTGCCGCGTTCAATCTCGGCATCGCGCTGGGCCCGGCGCTGGGCGGCTTGCTGGCCGATCCGGATGCGGGCTTGGCTGGCTTCAGACTGCCGATCCTTACCGCAGCATTGCTGACCGCAGCGGCATCGCTGTGGGCCTTCATCATGCTGCCGGAAACGCGGCCGGAAGGAGCTACGGTACGCGCCTTGCCGAGCTACCGCGCCGGCTTCGCCTATGTCAGCACCACGCCGTTGTTGTGGCGCTTGTTCCTGATCGCGTTCTGCGGCATCGGCGCCTTCGCCTCGATGGAAGCGGTGTTCGGCTTGTGGACCGCGATGCACTTCGGCTGGACCACGCACGAAGTCGGGCTGGCGTTCGTCGCAGTAGGCGGCGCCGGATTGTTCGTGCAAACGCTGTTGATAGGCCCGCTGGTCGCCCGCTTCGGCGAAGCGCGCGTGATTGGCGGCGGCTTGCTGGTATTGATCACTGCCGTGCTGCTGCCGCCGATAATCCGCCTGCCGGCCGCGTCGGTGGCGCTTATGTCGCTGATGATGGCCGGCCACAGTCTCACCTTTCCCAACGCCGGCGCGCTGGTGTCGCGCACGACGCCACCCGATCGGCAAGGCAGCGTGATGGGACTCAACATGGCATCGAACGCGCTATCGCGCATCGTCGCGCCGCCGCTGTTCGGCTGGGTATTTTCGCAGAAAGCCGATCTGCCCTACTACCTGTGCACGCTGTTGATCGTCGCGATGTTGCCGGTGGCGTTTGGCGTGATCCGGTTGCGTCGGCAACAACAATCGGCAACGTGACTGAAGTTTGTTCCGCCCTGCTTGCAGTCTATACTCGATCAAAAGGCGCATGCCTCTCTTCAACAGGTAGCAATGTGGTAATGGACGCAGTGGCAGATCCGCAGACCCCGCAATCGCAAGCCCAGACGACGGCCCTGCGCGACGCGCTTATCGATGACGCCGAGCATGCGGTAAGAAGCTATGCCATGGATCGGGCCTGGCTGAACCTCAGGCAGTTGTCGCTCGAGGATTTCGGCGAGCTGTTGTTGGATGTGCCCGCAACGACGCCAGGCCTGCGCGGCTGGTTGCCGTCGATGGCCAGCGACGAAGTGCAGCGCAATTGGACGGGTACCAGCGGTCTGCCGCTGCTCGTGCAATCCAGCGACTTCGTGCTGTCGCTCGACAAGGCGTGTCGGACTTATCAGGGTCATCCCCTACAGGGCCGCGTCCTCGATTACGGCTGTGGCTGGGGCCGCATCATGCGGCTGCTGTTGCGTTACGTGAATCCGGCACAGCTCTATGGTGTCGATCCCTGGGACGTTTCCATCGAGCTGTGTCGCCGGCACCACTGCATGGGGCAGTTCGCCGTGTGCGATTACGTGCCGACCAACCTGCCCTTCACCGAAAAGTTCGATCTGATCTACGCGTTCTCGGTGTTCACGCATTTGTCGGAGAAAACCGCCGACGCCGTGATGAAGCTGCTGCATCGGCACGTCGACCGCAACGGCCTGCTGGCCATTACCATCCGCCCGCCGGAATACTGGAACGTGCATCAGGGTTGGCGCGAAGGCTACTCGAAAGCGCTGTTGCTGGAGCAGCACGCCAAGGCAGGATTCGCCTTCATGCCGCATTATCGCGAGCCGATCGATGGCGACATCACCTACGGCGACACCAGCATGACGCTGGACTACATCAACCGCCAATGGCCGCAGTGGAAAATTGCCGGCACCGACTTCAATACCAGCGATCCGTGGCAGATCGTGGTGTTTCTGCAGCCGCTGTCGATCTGAGATTCATCAATCGCCCCTCGCCATGAGGGGGCGGCTCCTCTATAGTCGGCTGCGCGTTCACTACTACAACAAAACGCGGAGGTTGCCATGCCGTCCCTGTTCGCCCGCAGCGCGGCGCTGCTGATCTCGCTGTCGTCCGTTACCGTTGTCCTCGCCCACCACGGCTTCGCCAACTTCGATCTCAACACCGATCTCACGCTCAAGGGCACCATTGCCGAAGTGGCGCTGATCAATCCGCACTCGTGGATCTACGTCAACGTCGTCAACGCCGACGGCAGCACCACCAAGTGGAAGTGTGAAATGCGCGGCGGAACCGTGTTGCGCCGTTCCGGTTGGAACAGCGACATGTTCAAGGTCGGCTCCAACGTGACGATCACCGGCTCGCCCGACCGCTTCGAGAAGGGCACCTGCTACCTGGGGTCGATCTACTTCGCCAACGGCAGCAAGATGGATCGTTACGGCCAGTTGGTGGAAGCCGAACGCAAGGTGCGCAAAGCATTGACGCTCAATCGCCTGCCCAATGGCGATCCCGACATCAACGGCGACTGGGCCGCCGAGCAAGTGGTGATGACCGACCCGCGCGGGTTGACCGGCACGCTGGTGCCGCTCGGCACCGCCGACCAATACAAGCCGGGCGAAGTGCCGGCCGGCGGCCGGCCGTTCCAGGGCTCGCGCGGCACGCCGGAGTCGAAGAGCGACGATCCGCTCGCCACCACGTGGAAGCGGCCGTCGTTGTTGCCGCTGACCGATGCGGGCAAGGCAGCAATCAAGGGGTTCGACGGCGGCTCCACCGACAATCCGCGCCTGAACTGCCAGAGCACCAACATCCTGTTCGACTGGAGCTTCGACAATCCGATCAACCACATCTTCCAGAACGAGCGCGAGATCAAACTCACGTATGGTTTGATGAACATGGAGCGCACGATCCATCTCGACCAGAAAAATTTCCCCGCCGAGCTCAAACCGAGCCGCACCGGTTACTCGATCGGTCATTGGGACAAGGACGTGCTGGTGGTGGAAACGCGCGGCTTTCTGCCGGGTATTTTGTCAGCCGACACCAACACGCCGCACAGCGGTAGCATGAAAGTGACCGAGCGGTTCCGGCTCGATGTTGCCAACGGCGCGTTGGTGCGGGAATTCGCAGCACAGGACGGCGTTTATTGGACGGGGACTTACCAAGGCAGCGACAGTGTGTTCGTGTCGTCGCTTCCGTTCGAGAAGTACAACTGTGATGATCGGTCTTTCCACACGAACCAGTTGAAGAAGAAGTAGCATCGGGGCTTGGCGCACTGATCCCGCTAGGCGCTTCTTCGTCCAGCCACTCGGCACAGCCTCGTGGCGTTCGACCAAGCGCAAAGCTGTGCTTTGCAAACGCTTGGTCTCACC
>DATJXP010000284.1:0-2359 GCA_035500035.1 Candidatus Acidiferrum sp.
GCTCTTGCCCAACCACCTGCGCCTGCAGCAGGCGACGCCGCGGCACAAGTCGATCGCTGGGCCGCCACCGTCGATCCGCGCGTGCAGCAGCGCACTTATGTTTTCGCCGACACCAACGAAGAGATGCACTACGCGTTGTTCGTGTCGTCGAAAGTGGCGAAGAACAAGAAGAACCCGGTGATCATTTCGCTGCACGGGCTCGGTGGCACCCACAACACGATGGTGAGCACGCGCCTGAAGACCATCGATCTGGCCGAAGAAGGCGGTTACATCTTCGCGGCGCCGATGGGTTACAACTGCGGTGGCTGGTATGGCATGCCGACGCGTCCGCGCCCTGCAGCCGCACCTGCTGCCAACGCTGCGACCGGCGCGCCTCCCGCAGCACCGGCTCAACCGGCGCCGCAGGGTGCACCGCAGAATGGCGCGCCCCAAGGCGGTCCGCCGCGCGGTCCGCTCGTGTGCCCGGGCGGCGGCACCAAGGTCACCGATGCCGTCGAAGTGCGCGAACTGAGCGAGAAAGACGTGATGAACGTGCTCGCCATGGTGCGCAAGGAATTCAACGTCGATGACAAACGCATCTACCTGATGGGCCATTCGATGGGCGCCAGCGGCACCTTGTATCTCGGTGCCAAGCACGCCGACATCTGGGCCGCCATCGCCGCCGACGCGCCTCCGGGCGCGCCCAATGCCGAGGGCATCGCTGCGGCAAAAATGCCGACGCTGATCATCCAGGGTGACGCCGATCCGGCGGTGCCGGTGGCCGGCACCCGCGGTTACGTCGAGAAGCTGAAGGCAGGCAACGCGGACTACAAGTACATCGAGCTGCCCGGCGTGGATCACAGCATCTCCGGCATTGCCGACATGTACGACTGGTTTGCCAAACACACCAAACACTGAGGGAGAACACCATGAACAAATTGACCAGGACACTGCTCGCCATCGTTGCTCTTGCCGTTGCCCCGCTGGCTCTCGCCGCCGACTTGAGCGGCAAATGGACGGCCAGCTTCGAGACGCCGATCGGCACCCAGAACTACAACTACGAGTTCCAGCAGAAGGGCACCGCGCTGACCGGTTCGATCAAGTCGAACCTGCTGGGCGAAGCCAAGGTCGAGAGTGGCAAGGTCGACGGCAACAAGGTCACCTTCGTCGAAAAGGCCAGCTACCAGGGCATGGATCTCGTCATCACCTACAACGGCGAAATCGCCGGCGACGAAATCCACTTCAAACGCGAAGTGGGTGGCTTCGGCACCGAGGAACTCGTGGCCAAGCGCGCCAAGTAGTCAGCGGCCGGCGATTCGATTGCGTCTGCCGTAGTTGCGGCACAATTCTGTTTTAGAATCCGGGCGCTGCCGGCTTGCTGTTTTGCCGACCAATAAAAATCTTCAGGGGGAATACCAATGCGTGCTTTATTGTCAGCGTTAATGCTCGTCTGCGTGAGTCAACTTGCCGAAGCGCAAATTACCTCGGCGAAAGTCACCGGCGGCGAAGTCAGCGGCGTCGCCGCTGGTGCCATCACCGTATTCAAAGGCATTCCGTTTGCCGCGCCGCCGGTGGGCGATTTACGCTGGAAAGCACCGGCACCGGTGGCGTCGTGGTCCGGCGTCAAACCGGCCGATGCCTTCGCCAAAGCCTGCATGCAGGCGCCCAACACCCAAGGCAACACGGCGCCGGTCAGTGAAGACTGTCTCTATCTGAACGTGTGGACACCAGCGAAAACCGCGGGCGCCAAGATTCCGGTCATCGTCTGGATTCACGGCGGCGGCTACGTCGGTGGCTCCACCAGCATCTCCATGTACGACGGCGCCGGTTTCGCCGGCAAGGGCGTGGTGCTGGTGAGCCTGGCGTACCGGCTCGGCGTGTACGGCTTCATGGCGCACCCCGAACTGAGCCGTGAAAGCGGCCACGGCTCCGGTGCCTATGGCATACTCGATCTCATCAAAGGACTCGAGTGGGTGCACGACAACATCGCTGCCTTTGGCGGCGACCCGGGTAACGTCACCATTTTTGGCCACTCTGCCGGTGCCGGCGCGGTGAGTCTGCTTGCCGCCTCGCCGCTGACCAAGGGACTCTTTCATCGCGTCATCGCCATGAGCGGCGCATCGTTCTCCCCCTTGATCACCACTGAGCAAGGGGGCGGTGGCCTGACGGTGCCAGCGCTGAAGACTGCTGAAGCCAGCGGCACTGCCTTCCTGACCAAACTCGGCGTCAACAGCATTGCCGACGCACGCAAGCTCAGTGCAGACCAGGTGCAGGCTGCCACTGCACGCACGTCGTTCCGGCCTGTTGCCGATGGCTACGTGGTATCCACTGATCTTTTTACGCTCTATGAGCAGGGCAAGTTCAATGACACCCCGGTGCT
>DATJXP010000285.1:0-3583 GCA_035500035.1 Candidatus Acidiferrum sp.
CTCCAAAACCCCAATGCAACTGTCAACGGTTCCGGAAATCTCTTTGTATGGAGTAATAGTGGGGGCTCTACCGCCACCGCCGAACTTCTACGTATCGCCAACAACGGCATTCCACTGCAACTGGTTACACTTTCCGACCGATCCCTCGCAAATTTAGTAGTCGATTCGCAAGGCAAGCTGTTGGCCTACGAATACAATAATTCAGCTGTTAACCAGATTTTCCGGGTGGATTCCGCCAACGGAAACTCGACGTTGCTCGCTGGTAGCTACAATGCAGTGTCGCATGATCCCAACAATTTCACTTCAACCAGCAACCTCCCGGACGGCAATGGTTCCAATGCCCAGCTTGGCTTCATTGCAGCCATGGCCCTCGACGGCAACGACAACCTTTATGTCTACCAAGTCAATAACACCCTGCGCAGAATCACCCCTGCTGGAGACGTCACTACACTGACCGATTTTTTTGTCCCGTGGTTCTCTCACTCGATCGCCACCGTATCAGGCGACAAGTTCTACTTTACCGAGCAGAACTCGATCAGCGTGAGTTGGGCCGGAAACAAAAACCTGACTATCGCCGGCACACGCCTCAACCCCGGCAATCAAGCGATGGTGGACGGCTTCGGCTACCAGGCTCGCTTCAACAGTATCAGTGCTTCTGCCAGGGCTAACGACGGCACCATCTACCTCTCCGACGTGCAGGGGCAGCAAACCCAGGAGATTGCCACGTTACGCAAGGTGGAATTCAGTAACAATTCCCTAGGCGGGACTGCGACTTTACCTGTCATCGGCGATCCGACCTCGATCACAATATCGGCAACCGATCTCACTAATACCGTTATCAAGCAGATCCAGTTGCTCGTTCGCCCCCGCCACGATCTCGGCCAGCAGGTATTGATCAACCCACAGTTGCAAGCCAACGACTACCTCACGAACGGTACAGTCACCGGTACCATAACCGGCGTGCCAGGTGCTGCCGCAAAGATCGCGGCAATCATTGGCGACAATTCCACTCTCAATTACGTTGTCGTCGGAAAAGGGGCCAGCATCCCGGCTACTGTCCACATCGGTGCCGGCGTGAAGTTTGAAACAGCTGATCTGATTCCTGTCGGGGTGGATCTCGGCGCAGCATTGGGCGTGCTTGCCAACACGTATGGCCTCACTCGCATCGACGTGACGGGCAACCTGATCAGTGCAGGAGCCAGTGTGTTCAACCAGCTGAGAAGTCTCAGTGCCGCCTTCAGCGCAACGCCAGGGCTACTACTTACAGCTGCCGGCAATCTCAATTTCGATTATGCCCAGCACTTGTACGCATTGGCGCCAATCAAAGCGGTGCAGGCTGCCAGCGGCACTGCACCGGGCATGACCATGAATAGCGATAACAGTCTGAGCTTTGTCACTGCCCAGGATCATGCCATCACCGCCGTGCCGGTGATCGAAGAAATCGATCAACTTAACACAGCTCTCGGGGCCAACAACTCGTTGAGAATATCTGCCAGTGGAAGCATGACTTTCGTTTCCACTACTACAGGCAGCACGTTGCAAGCCGCACGTCCGGAGTTGGCGGCAGCGGAAGTTCCTGCTACGACGACATCCGGATTGACCACGAACGTCAGCACCGAAACAAAAGGATTGGCGTTGCTGAATTTCGTTTTTACCCACAATGGCAAAACCTACCGCCAGCGGTTGTTACCCGCTGCCTACGACGATGTTTTTCTGGCCCAGCAGGCGGCAACCATCCCGGGCTTGAAACTGGGCTTCGACAACGACGGCCATGTGATCGTCACCACGGCTGGCGGCAGCAAGAAATACATGTTTAATTACCAGGTCCAGAACACTGCCAACTCAAGTATCGGCATCAAGCCAGCCGGTGACCTCAATGGCGACGGCACCAGTGATCTCATGGTCATCTATCCCGACCATAAACAGCAGGCGTTGTACGCCCTCCCATAGAATTCGCCGCACTATCCGGCCACCGCAATGGTGGCCGCTATTGTCAAACCTGCCCCCATAATGACAAATTTGGCGGACTGCCCACCTGCCAGGTATTGCCATGAACGCTACGCCGTTGACTATCCGCTCCTTGCTGCGCCGCACTGCCGCGTGCGCTCTGCTCGCCGCCGTCCCGCTGGCACTGGCCCAAAACGCCGCTGACTTCACACCATCGACGCTGGCGAAGGTCTCCGGTTCCTGGCCCACCAACGGCGGTTCGTTGATGAACCAGCGCTATTCGCCGCTGACGACGCTGAACAAGACCAACGTCGCCGGGCTCAAGGGCGTGTGGCATATCAATCTGCGCGGCTCCGGTGCCGGCCCGCAATATTCCGGCGAAGCGCAGCCGCTGGTGTACAACGGCATCGCCTACATTCCCACCGGTGCCAACGACGTGTTCGCCATCGACATCGCCAAGGGCGAGATCCTGTGGCAGTACACTGCCAACCTGCCGCCGACGATGACGACGGTGTGCTGCGGCTGGACCAGCCGCGGTGTGGGCTTAAGTGACAAGTACGTGTTTGTCGGCCAGCTCGATGGCCAGTTGAAAGCGCTCGACCTCAAGACCGGCAAGCAAGTGTGGGCCGTGCAGGGCGAGCAATGGCAGGAAGGCTACTCGATCACTGCGGCGCCGTTGTATTACGACGGTCTCGTCATCGTCGGTTTCGCCGGCGGCGAGATCGGCACCCGCGGCCGCATCAAGGCCTATGACGCCAACACCGGCAAGCTGGTGTGGACTTTCTACACCGTGCCCGGCCCCGGCGAAAAAGGCCATGAAACCTGGCCGGCCGACAACAGCCTGTGGCAGAACGGCGGCGCGCCAATCTGGAACACGCCGGCAGTCGATCCTGAACTTGGCTTGTTGTACTTCTCCACCGGCAACGCCGCGCCCGACCAGAACGGCCACTGGCGCGCCGGCGACAACCTGTTCAGCGCGTCCATCCTCGCGCTCGACATCAAGACCGGCCAGTACAAATGGCACTTCCAGGAAGTGCATCACGACATCTGGGACTACGATGCGCCGAACCCGGTGATGCTGTTCGACATCACCATCGACGGCAAACCGCGCAAAGGACTGGCGCAAGCCGGCAAAACCGGCTGGTTCTACATTCTCGATCGCGTGACGGGACAACCGCTGGTCGGCATCGACGAAAAACCGGTGCCGCAGGAGCCACGCCAGGCCACCGCGAAAACGCAGCCGTATCCGCGCGGTGATTCATTCATTCCGCAGTCGATGCGTATCGGGCCGGAAGGCTATGACTTCGTCAACGAAGCGCGCATCTTCACGCCGTTCTGGACCGATGCGGTGCCGATAGTGCCGGGTGTCGCCGGTGGCGCCAACTGGCCGCCGAGTGCGCACGATCCGAAGACCGGTTATTCGTACGTGTGTGCCGCCGACCGTCCGTTCCTTTACAAGGGCGTCGATATCTCCAACGAAAAACCGAAAGCGGGCGAGCACTACACTGCCGGCGTGTTGCTGGGCGAAGCGCTGTACAGCCTCGGCGTGATCGCCGCGCTCGACATGCACACCAACAAGATCGTGTGGCAGCAGCATCTGCGCGAGCCGTGCTTCAGCGGCATGACGGTGACGGCA
>DATJXP010000286.1:0-13752 GCA_035500035.1 Candidatus Acidiferrum sp.
AGGGGCACGCCATGGCGTGCCCAATTTCAACCGCCCAGCAGTTTCTTCACCGCCTGCGACGCAATCACCTCATGCCGTTGTTCATACGCCACGTGATTGTGCGCCAGCGAATGACTGTCGTACACGTAGTTGACCATGATGCCGGCACTTTGTTGCAGACCGTTGTTGGAAATATCAGCCAGCCAGTTGATGCGTTCGAGCCGCGCGCCGTTGCCGAGATGGAAGCGCGCCACCGCGTCGAGCGGTTTCTGGCGGCTCTTGGCGTTCAGCAGGTAGTCGGCACACAACTTCAGCAGTCCCTGTTGCACCAGCGGTTGCGCCGCCATCGCATTGACGTTGAGCGGTTGTTGCATGAAGCCATACACCGCGTGCTGCTCGTCGGCGCTGCAGTGCTGCAAACTCTCCGGCTTGCCGGCCAGCCACTTCATGAAGCCTGGGACCGGCGACAGCGTGACAAAGTGCCGAATGTGCGGATTCGACAGCCCGAGATCTTCCACCACCTGCTTGATCAGGAAATTGCCGAACGATACGCCGCGCAAACCGTACAGGCAGTTGTTGATCGAATAGAACACGGCGGTGTCGAACGGTTTGCTGTCGGTGTCGACGCCGGCCGGTTGCAGCAGATCCTTGATGTTGTTGCTCATGCCGTGCGTCAGCGCCACTTCGACGAAAATGAGCGGCACGTCGGGAATCGCCGGGTGGAAGAAGCCGAAGCAGCGGCGGTCCTGCTGCAGGCGACGGCGCAGATCGGGCCAGCCCTTGATCTCGTGCACCGATTCGTACTCGATCAGTTTCTCCAGAATCAACGCCGGTGTCTGCCAGTCGATGCGGCGCAGTTGCAGAAAGCCGCGGTTGAACCAGGCCAGGAACAATTGCACGAAATCCTGGTCCAGCACGGCGCGTACGGCATCGAGGCCGGCCAGCTTCAGCAGGTCTTCGCGCATCTGGATCAACGCCAGCGTGCCGCCCGGCGCGGTGTTCAACGTGCGCAACAATTCCAGCCGCGGCGCCGCGCAGGCGCCGGCCAGTTGTTGCAATGTCGTTTGATTGGGCGTGGCCTGATAGGTCTTGATCGCGGCGTCGATCTTGTCGGGATCGGCGGCGAGACCTGCGTGCAAATAATGAAAGAACGCGGCCTTGTCGTCGTTGCCGGCCTGCCGGTACGAACGAATGATTTCCTCGGCGATGGCGATCGACGCCGCTTCACCGGACAACCCCAGCAGGCTTTGGCACAGCGACTGGATGTGGGTGGCGAAATCCTGCCGTTGCTTCGGCTTGAACAGTTCGAGGGTTTCCAGGCCGAAACTGGACAACTTCTGCAGCAGGTTCTTCAAAGTGCCGGTATTCATGGATGCATCTCCCACTGATGCTGCTATAGCATAGATCATCTTCCTTCCGCGGGATTGTGACATGACTTACGTATTTGCCAACCGGCCGCAGCCGACGGTGCCGGTCAGCGGCACCGATGCGCTGTTTCCCGTCAATCGCATCTATTGCGTCGGCAAGAACTACGCCGCGCACATCCGCGAAATGGGTGCCGACCTCGGCCGCGACGCCGTGTGTTTCTTCATGAAGCCGGCCGATGCCGTCGTCACCGGCGACCGCGTGCCGTACCCGCCCGGCACCCACAACCTGCACTACGAAGGCGAACTGGTGATCGCGCTCGGCAAGGGCGGCGCCAACATCGCGCAGAAAGACGCGCTCGATCACGTGTTCGGTTATGCCGCCGGGCTCGACATGACGCGCCGCGATCTGCAATTGGCTTCGGCCAAGCTCGGCCATCCGTGGGACACCGGCAAGGCGTTCGATGCGT
Organism: Candidatus Acidiferrum sp.; assembly: GCA_035500035.1. Lineage (GTDB taxonomy): Bacteria > Pseudomonadota > Gammaproteobacteria > Pseudomonadales > Pseudohongiellaceae > CAILUG01. The sequence continues at coordinate 1,814 of DATJXP010000286.1, forward strand.
CGGCGCCGATTTCGCCCATCGTGCCGGTGGCGGAGTGCGGGCATTATGCGCATGAGACGATCAAACTGTGGGTCAACGGCCAACTGCGGCAGGATGCGACTTTCGACGAACTGATCTGGAAGAACCACGAGATCATCAGCGAATTGTCGAAACTGTACACGCTGCAAGCCGGCGACCTCATCTTCACCGGCACGCCGGCCGGCGTCGGTCCGGTCGTGGCCGGCGACACCCTCGTGCTGACCATAGCCCGTTTGCCGACACTGACGGTGCACCTGACCCGCGCGTGAGCCGATGGGCCTGCAACTGCAAACCCGCCTGATCCTGCTCAGCACCGTGCTGGTGGTCGCCTGCATGATGTTCGGCGTCGTCTATCAAGTGTTGCAGGCGCAGGGTCGCGTCAAGCGCGAGACCGAAGCCGCGATGAACCTGGCGTGGCAGTTGATCGAAGCCGTGTTGCCGTCGCAAAAAAGCGGAACGCTGGAACAGGCCGAACGTGAAGTATTGCTGACGCGGTTGCAGGGCATCGAGGCGGTGCGCCATCTCGACATCCGCATCGTCGATGGCGACGGCACCCAGCTCACCGGCATCATGCCGGCCGCAATCGTCGATGTGCCGAGTTGGTACTATCGCGCGGTGAAGGCCCCGGCCATCGAACGCCGCCGCGTACTGACCGACAGCGGCGAGCAGATCGTCCTGCGCAGCGACGCCGCATCCGAAATCGCCGAGACCTGGGACGAAACTTTCGACTTCCTGCTGGTGCTGCTGGTAGTGCTGATCGGCTTCAATGTGTTCCTGCACATCGCGTTCAGACACTGGCTGGCGCCGATGCGACAGATTCTCGCCACCATCGAACAGGCCGGGCACGGCAATTACCACGATCAGGTGCCGGCACCGGGGCTGCCCGAGCTGCGCAACATCCTGTTCAAGCTGAATGAAATGACCACCAGCCTGCGCTCCACCCAATTGGAAAACGAGCGGCTCAACCAGTTGTCGCTGCAAATCCAGGAAAACGAACGGCGCAAACTGGCGCAGGAGCTGCACGACGAACTCGGCCAGGCGCTCAGCGCGATCAAGGCCATTGCCTGGTCGATGCAGCAAAAAACGGCTTCGCCCACCGACATGGCCGCCAAGGGTGCCGGCCAGATCGGCCGCATCGCCGCCGACATGACCGGCCACCTGCGCACGATGCTGAACGAGTTGCGCCCGGCCATCCTGGACGAAATGGGCCTAGTGGCCTCGATCTCGACCATGGTGGAAGAATGGAACGAGGCGCACGGTCATTGTCATTGCGAGTTGCAGGCCGACCCGGGTTTCGACAACATGCCGGCTGATCAGCAGATTCATCTTTACCGTATCGTGCAAGCCGCCTTGACCAACATCGCCACCCACGCCGGCGCTACCCATGCCAGCGTCGTGCTGGCTGTGACCGCCGCCGACTACCGGCTGACCATGCGTGACAACGGCAAGGGTTTCGATCCGTCCCGGCCGCGCACCGGCCGCGGCTTGGCCGGCATGAAGGAGCGTTGCCAGGCCTTGGGCGGTACCATGGCGTTGAAGTCGGGTACCGGGGCCGGAGTGGAGCTTGTTTTCGTATTTCCGCGCATGCCTGGCAGCAGGGGGTAGCGATGAATGCAGCAGCCAAATCTTTCAGGGTGATGCTGGTGGACGATCACGCCGTCACCCGCGCCGGCTTCCGCTTCCTGTTCGACACGCTGCCGGAAGTGGAAGTGGTGGCGGAGGCGGCCAACGGCGAAGAAGCGTTGATGCTGTATCACCTGCATCAGCCCGATCTCGTCATCCTCGACATGAGCATGCCGGGCATGAGCGGGCGCGAAGTGCTGGCGCAACTGCGTCAGCAATGGCCGACCAGCAAGGTACTGGTGTGCACGATGCACGAGAACACCGCGCTGGTCGATCACGTGCTGAACCACGGCGCCGCCGGCTACATCAGCAAGAACAGTTCGCCGGAAGAATTGGTGAACGCGTTGCGCCGCATCGCCGGCGGCCACAAGTACGTCGATGGCAGCGTGGTGCCCAACCTGGTCGGTCGCGACAGCCGGCAGGCCGTCATGGGCCTGGATTCGTTGTCGCCGCGCGAGCTGGAAATCCTCTGCCTGTACGCGGAAGCACGCACCATCGACGAGATCGCCGTCACGTTGGTGCTCAGCAGCAAGACCGTCGCCAACAACCTGACGACGATCAAGGAAAAGCTGCAAGTCAACAGCACGGCCGAGCTGGTGCGGCTCGCCATCAACAACGGGCTCGTCTCGCTGTAATTGCGGAACCACTCGAATGCGACAGCTGATATTGCGATTTTTCACGATCCTGCTCGTCGCGACGCCGTTCGCCGCCGTGGCGCAGACATCGGCTTACCTGGGCATGCCGCACGACGTGAACGGCGCGCTGCCGCGCTTGCTGTCGCAAACCGGCGCCTTCAAGGATATGCGCAAGCTGGAGCCGGCGGTCGGCCTGATTCCGTACGATCTGGTGGTGCCGTTCTGGTCCGACGGTGCCGCCAAGTCGCGGCTGGTTGCGATCCCGCAGGGCGGCAAGATAGTGTTTTCGCCGGACGCGGAATGGACATTTCCGGCCGGCACCGTGTTCGTCAAGACCTTCGAACTGGCCACCGATGCGACGCACCCCGACGTCAAGCGCCGGCTGGAAACGCGTTTGCTGGTGCGTGACGACAACGGTGGAGTCTATGGCGTCGTATACCGGTGGCGTCCCGACAACAGCGATGCGGATCTGGTGGATGGCAGCGGCCTGACGGAGCCGGTGTCCATCCACGACGCCGACGGCAGCAATCACGTACAGACCTGGTACTACCCGAGCCGCAAGGATTGCATGACCTGCCACAACTCTCTTGCCGGCGGCGTGCTCGGCCCCAAGACCCGGCAACTGAATCGCGACCTTGTGTATGCTGCCGGCGTCAGCGACAACCAGTTGCATCGCTTCAACGAGCTGGGATTGTTCACGTCCAAACTGACGGCAGCGCAATTGGCGACATTGCCGAAGCTGGCCGCAGCCGACGATGCCTCGCGCTCGCTGGAGGACAAGGCACGCTCATATCTCGATGCCAATTGCTCGCACTGCCATCGCCCCGGCGGCACCGTCGCCAATTTCGACGCGCGCTATCAAACGCCGCTGGCGCAGCAGCAGTTGATCGACGGCGAGATATTGATCGACCAGGGCATCGACCGGCCGCACGTGATCACGCCGCACGATGTCTGGCGTTCGATCGCCTTCATGCGCATCAGCACCAACGGCGACATCCGCATGCCGCCGATCGCGCGCCAGACCATCGACCGGCGTGGCGTCGCGTTGCTGCAACAATGGATATTGAGCATGCCGGGCAAGGAGGTGCTGGCGCCGCCGCAACTGACACCTGAAGGCGGTAATTTCACCAAGGCGGTAGCAGTGGTGCTGCGCAGCGACGAAGCGGGCGCGGAAATCCGTTACACGCTCGACGGTAGCACGCCAGGTCCGAAGGATCCGCTCTACACTGCGCCGCTGACGATCTCTGATGCCACGGTAGTGCGTGCGCGCGCCTACAAGGACGGTTTTACTCGCAGCATCGTCGCCGAAGCGGTATTCACTTTCGACAAGTAGCGCTCAGTGCATCGGCACGATGGTGAGGCCCCAAGGGCTGTTGCCGGCCTTGATGCGGGTGACTTCCTTCGCTGTGGCGGTATCCACCACCGAGACGTCATTGGAAGGACCATTGGCCGTGAACAGGTACTTGCCGTCCGGCGACAGCACGACCCCCCACGGCCGTTTGCCGACGGCGACGCTGCCGAGTATCGCGTCGTTCCTGGCGTCGATCACCGTGATGGTGCCGGCGCGGCCATCGCTGACGTAAACCTTGCTGTTGTCGGTGGCGACGCGTACACGCATCGGGCGCGAGCCGGTCGGTAATGTAATCGCTCTCAGCACCTTGAAGTGTTCGGTATCCACCACGTTCAACAGTCCGACCGATTCCGACGGAATGAAGGCCACCGGCGCGTTGCTCAGGAAGTCCACGCTGCGCGGCCGCACCGGCACCTTGAAGCTGGCCAGCGTCTTGTAGCTGTGCGCGTCGATGATGAAGATGTCGCCGCCGGCTTCGCAGGTGACGTAGATCTGGTTGCCGTCCGGAGTCACCGCCACGCCTTCGGGTTCCTGGCTGACGCGAACGATGTGCTCGACCTTGCCGGACGCGATATTGACCGCGCTCATCGTCTTCACGTCTTCGTTGGACACGTAGATCATCGCGCCGTCATGGCTCAGCGCGAATTCTTCCGGGTCCGACCCGACGGAAATTTTCTTCACCGTCTTGCGCTGGGCCACATCGATGACGCCGATGCCGTCGGCGGATTTGTCGGAACCTGCGTCGTCATCGTCGTCATCGTCTTTCTTGCCCTTTTTCAGAATCGGGTTGCCGGCGGCATCGAGTTGCGGCGCTTCGCCGATCGGCGTGCCGCTCAACGCAACGTACACGTTCTTGCCGTCGGCCGAAGCATGAATGCCGCGCGGCCGCTTGCCGACCGGGATGGTGCCGACCACGGAAAGATCGCTGTTGATTATCGTCACGTCGCCGGAGCGCTCGTTGCTCACCCAGATCTGGTAAGGCTCGGCTGCGAGCGAGCACAGCGGCAGCGTGGCGCAAGCCACTGCGGCAAGCCGGCGAATTCCGCAAGCAAATGAATTTGAGTTGCGCATGGTGGTCCCCTCCGGAAAGTTGGTACTTGTATTGTCGGCATACCTTACCGTGTGGTGTGGAATCTGCAAGTGGCTCAAGCGCTCGGCAGGACGGGTCGCAATCGATTTTGCAACGTGCAGGATTTTTTCCCTGATCGGGGTGAATCTCTCCCTGTCGTTCCCTCAGGCAGTCCATTAGCATGCCGCGAATTTTTCGCCACGCTGGAGTTTGTTGCATGTTGTTGCGTCGTTCACGTTTGTCTTCTTCGATTGCCGTTGCCTTGGGAACCGCCGTACTGGCGTTGTTCGGGCAGCAAAGCCGGGCCCAGGCCCCGCAACCGGAACTGATCATCGTCACGCCGGTGCCGGGCCAGACGGTGGACAAGGATACGATAGCCGCCAACGTGCAGAGCGCCAGCAGCACCGATCTCGAGCGCAGTCATGCCGACGATCTGGCGGCATTCATGCGGCGCGAGCTCGGCAGCGTGCACGTCAACGATACCCAGAACAATCCGTTCCAGCCCGACATCAACTTCCGCGGCTTCACCGCTTCGCCGCTGCTCGGCACCGCGCAGGGCCTGTCGGTGTACATGGACGGCGTGCGGTTGAACCAGCCGTTCGGCGATGTCGTGAGCTGGGACCTGATTCCGCGCAACGCGATTGCCAACATGGCACTGATGCCTGGCTCCAATCCGCTGTTCGGTCTCAACACGCTCGGCGGCGCGCTCAACGTGCAGACGAAAGATGGCGTGACCGCACCCGGCACTTCGGTGGAAGCGACCGTCGGCGAATACGGTCGTCGCGCGGCCGAGTTTGAACACGGCGGCAGCAACGCGGATGGCTGGCGCTGGTACGTCACCGGTAATCGTTACCACGAAGACGGCTGGCGCGATTTTTCGCCGAGCGAGGTCAAGCAACTGTTCGCCAAGGTCGGCAAGGGCGACGAGCACGGCAACGTCGATCTCAGCATGGCGTGGGCGCACAACAGTCTGTACGGCAACGGTCTGCAGGAAATGCGGCTGCTGGCGGCCAATCCCGACAGCGTCTACACGCTGCCCGACATCACGCACAACCGCGGCCTGTTGGTCAACCTCACCGCCAATCGCGAGCTTGCCGCCGGCTTGCGCCTGTCCGGCAACGCCTACTACCGCCAGATCGATACCGACACCTTCAACGGCGACCTCAACGACGATTCGCTCGATCAATCCGCCTATCAACCCAATGCCAACGAACGCACGGCGCTGACGGCCGCCGGTTACAGCGGGTTTCCAACCTCGGGCGAAACCGCGGCCAACACGCCGTTCCCGAAATGGCGCTGCATCGGCCAGGCGCTGCTCAACGACGAGCCCGGCGAAAAGTGCAACGGCATTCTCAACACCACCAGTTCGGCCCAGCGCGAACACGGCTTCAACCTGCAACTGTCGTCGCAAGGGCAATACGACGGCATGGCCAATCTGTTGGTGGTCGGTGCCGCTTATGACACGAGCAGCGTCGATTTCCACCAGGGCGCCACGCTCGGCTATCTGAATCCGGATCGCAGCATCACGTCGATCGGCGCCGTTGCCGACGGCGTGCATGCCGGCAACGTCGATGGCGTTCCCTTCGACGCCCGCGTCGCACTGGCGGCGGATACCGATACCTGGAGTGTGTTCGTCACTGATACGCTTGCGTTGAACGAAGGCACTCATCTCACACTGTCCGGCCGCTATAACCGCGCCGAAGTCGACAACCGCGACGCCATCCATCCCGCCGGCACCGCCGGTTCGCTCACCGGCGCTTACACGTTCAGCCGTTTCAATCCGGCCCTGGGTCTGACGCATCGTTTCAACGACGCGATCACGGGCTATGCCGGCGTCAACCAAGGCAACCGTGCCCCGTCGGCGATCGAACTCGGCTGCGCCGATCCGGCCTCGCCGTGCAAATTGCCGAACGCGATGGCGGGCGATCCGCCGTTGAAGCAGGTGATCGCCACCACGGTGGAAGCCGGCCTGCGCGGCACCGGCACCGTGCGCTGGAATGCCGGCGTGTTCCGCACCGACAGCCGCGACGACATCCTGTTCGTCGCCGACAACGCCGCCGGTTTCGGTTATTTCCGCAACTTCGGCAAGACCCGCCGCGAAGGTTTCGAAGCCGGCCTGAGCACCAAGCTGGCCAACGTCACCGTCGGCGCCAACTACAGTTACATCAATGCGGTCTATCGCACCGCCGAAGTGCTCGACGGCAGCGGCAACAGCAGCAACGACCAGGCCAAGGCCGGTTTCCCCGGCGTCGAAGGCACCATTGCCATCGCGCCCGGCGACCGGCTGCCGCTGATTCCGCGCCAGATACTCAAACTGTTTGCCGAAGCACCGCTTGGTGCCGGTTTCACGCTCAACGCCGACGTGACGGTGGTTGGCAGTTCCTACGCACGCGGCAACGAGAACAACGCGCACGTTCCTGACGGCATCTACTACCTGGGCCCCGGCAGCAGTGCCGGTTATACCGTGATGAACCTCGGTGTCGATTGGCAGGCATTGCAACGGCTGACAGTGTTCGCGCAGATCAACAACGTGTTCGACCGTGACTACAACACGGCGGCGCAACTGGCGGCGACCGGCTTCACCGCCGCCGGCAACTTCATCGCACGGCCGTTTCCGGCCAATGCCAATGGCGACCGCCCGCTGGTAGGCTCCACGTTCTTTGCGCCCGGCGCACCGCGCACCGCGTGGCTCGGCGTGCGCTATCGCTTTGGCGGCTGATTCCACGCCGCTATAATCCGTCGTCTTTCGACAACGAGAGCCCCGGTCAGCCGGGGCTTTTTGTTTTGCCGGGGCTTACGACGCGTGTTCCAACCTTATCTCGACTTTCTCGACCGACCCGGCGTCACGCGCTTGTTCGCGCTGGCGGCATTGACGCGCATGCCGATCAGCATGGTGGTGCTGTCGTTGACGTTGTTCCTGCGCAGCACGCTCGGCAACTTCACCGAAGCCGGTCTCGGCGTCGGCGCGTTCTCGGTGTCCATCGCCGCGATGGCACCGCTGCTGGGTCGCATGATCGACCGCTACGGCCCGCGCCGGCCGCTGCGCATCGTCGGTTGGTTGCAGCCGCTGATGATGCTCGGCGTCTATGCCGCGGCGCACTGGCAGGCACCGTTCGCCGTGATATTGCTGCTGGTGATACTGGCCGGAGCCTCGACGCCGCCGCTGGCGACACTGACGCGCACGCTGTGGCGGCTGCTGTTCATCACCGATGCCGACCGGCGCATGGCATTCTCGCTCGACTCGGTGATTACCGAGTTGAACTTCACGTTGGGGCCGGCAGTGGTGGGCGTACTGGCGGCGGCCGTTTCCGCCGACGTCGCCTTCGTGACGGCACTGAGCTGCAACTTTCTCGCAGTGCTCGCATTTCAGTACTCCACGGTGCTCGATCACTGGCGGCACGATCACGCCGATGCCGAGCGGCATTGGCTGGGGCCGCTCAGCGACACGCGGCTGGTGACGTATTTCGCGCTGACGTTCGGGCTCACGTTCTGTCTCGGCCTGTTTGAAGTCGGTTATCCCGCCTATGCGCTGGCGATCGGAGCGCCGGTGTATGCCGGGTTGCTGGTGGCATTGAACGGCATCGGTAGTGCAATAGGGGGAGCGCTGTACGGCGTGTGGCAAAGCCGGCGCAGCGTAGAACAGCACTATGCATTGGCGTTGACGTTCCTGACGCTGCCGTTCGTATTGCACGCGCTGTTGCCGCAGTTGCACTTCTTCATCGTCGTCGCCTTCATCGGCGGGCTGGCAGTAGCGCCGACGCTGACGTCGATCAACCTGCTGGTGGCGCGGCGCGCGCCGGCGCTGTATGCCACCGAAGCGCAAACGTGGTCGGCCACCTTCATCGTCAGCGGTTTCGGCGGTGGCATGGGCGCAGCCGGCTGGCTGCTGGAAACCTGGTCGTTGACGACGATGTTCTGGCTGGGCGCCGCCATCGTCGCTAGCATGGCGGCCTGTGCCTGGCTGTTGCAGCGCGGCACTCATCAACCCGGGACCGCCGCTTGACTCAATCATCCACCGCATCGATGCGCCTCGACAAACTGCTGAGCCAGGCGCTCGGCCTGTCGCGTTCGCAGGTGAAGTCGCTGTTGCATCGCGGCGCGGTGCACGTCGATGGCGCGATGACGAAGGACGCGGCGTTGATCGTACGCTCCGCCCAGCAGGTGAGCCATGACGGCGAACCCGTCGAGTGGCCGCGTGAACGCTATGTGATGCTGCACAAGCCCGCCGGCTATGTGTGTTCGACCGACGAACCCAGTCATCCGCTGGTCACCGACCTGATCGATGCGCCGTGGGCACGCACGCTGCACAGCGCCGGCCGGCTCGACGCCGACACCACCGGCCTCGTGCTGCTGACCAGCGACGGCCAATGGAGCCATGCACTGACAAGCCCGAAGCGTGGCTGCGTCAAGACTTATCTCGTACAAGTGAAGCATCCGCTCGCGGCCGAACTGGTGCAGCGCTTCGCTGATGGCTTGGTGCTGCGCGATGATGCCAAACCAACGCTGCCGGCCGAGCTGGAAATTCTCGAGGAGCGCAGCGCGCGTGTGCGCATCAGTGAAGGGCGCTATCACCAGGTCAAGCGCATGTTCGCTGCCTGCGGCAACCGCGTCGAAGCGCTGCACCGCGAGGCGATCGGCGCACTGGCGCTCGATGCCGCGCTCGCCAGCGGGCAGTGGCGTGAACTGAGCGCGGACGAGGTGGCCCATGTCTGACGATGCGCTGCTGCAACTGTTGCAGCGCGCCGACGACGGCAAGTGGCCGCTGCTGCTGGTGCTCGACGAAAACGAGCAGCCTTTGCCACCGCCGCGCCACGAAGAATCGCGCGCGCTGTCGAACCGTTACGACGTCAGCCAGCGCGCGCGCAAGCAGGGCTGGCCCTGCGGCTTCTCCGACTTCGTCATCAGTGCCGAGTTGATGCTGGACTGCAAACGCGCGGTCTATCGCGTATCAAAAGAAAAACGTGTGGTCGAGCATGTGCTGCAATCGCTGTGGCAACATCTGCCGCTCGACGGGCAACTGCACGTGGCCGGCTACAAACAGGAAGGCATCAAGACGCTGGCCAAACGCATGGAACAGGCATGGGATTGCAGCGTCGAGTTCGAGCGCGGCGACGGCCAGTTGCATTGCTACGTGTTCACCAAGCAGTCGGAACGCAGCGAACCGTTGCAAGCCGAGGATTACCACGCTCTGCGCGAGATCGGCGACTGGCAGGGCAACAAGCTGTGGAGCAAGCCCGGCATCTTCGCGTGGGATCGCATCGACGATGGCAGTCGTTTTCTGCTCGGTTATTTGCCGACGCTGCTGCAAGGCAAGGATTGTGCCGCGCTGAATGCACTCGATCTCGGCTGCGGCTACGGCCTGCTGGCGCTCGCGTTGGCACAAGCCGGTTGCCGCAGCGTCACTGCCACCGACAACAACGCCGCCGCGATCCGCGCCGCCGAGGCGACGGTGCAAGCTATCAATGAATCACAGCAAGTGTTGATAGTGGCAGACGATTGCGGCGAATCGCTGCGCAGCCCATTCGATCTGATCGTGTGCAATCCGCCGTTCCACCAGGGCTTCGCGGTGGAGCAGGAGTTGACTGACCGCTTTCTGCAGGCGACGTGCCGCTTGTTGAAGGCCGATGGCCACGCGTTGCTCGTCGTCAACGCCTTCATCCCGCTCGAACGCAAGGCCACCGAATGGTTTGCCAACGTGCAAACGGTGGCCGACGACGGGCGCTATAAGTTGGTATTGCTGGGTTACTGAGCCGGATTGCGGATTTGCGCCAGCATCTCGGCGCTGTCCCATTCGTACGGGCCTTTCCAGTCGCGGATCGGCGTGCCTTTTTCATCGTACAGCACCGAGGTCGGCATCACGTCGATGCCAAGACTGCCGACGTAACCGTTCATCTTGATGAAGTTGCCGGAAAAGCCGCGGTCGAGCAGGAAGTTGTTGATGGTGTCCAGCGTTTCGTCGGAAGCGAGCAGGAACACGACGTTGTCGTTCTTCATCGCCTCCGTCGCCCGCTGGATCGACGGGATTTCCCTGATGCACGGCGCGCACCACGAAGCCCAGAAATTGATGAACACTTTCTTGCCGGCGTAGTCGGCCAGCTTGATCGGCTTGCCTTTCAGATCCTGGAACGACGGGGCTTGGGCGCCTTGGGACGACGTAGCCTCAGTCGATGCAGGAGCTGGAGCACTGTCTGCCGCAGGCGAAGTCGCCGCGGTAGAAGCAGCAGGGGCAGCGGTTTTGTTGCAGCCTGCCAGCAGGCAAAGGCCCAAGGCCAGGCAAAGAATTCGCGATTTCATGACGGTACCTTGTTGGAAAAGGCCAGATTAAGGGCCTTGTACGTAACAGTCAAAACCGGTGGACCGCAGGCGAGGGGTAAAAATTTCCTGTCAGTTTTTTGGTGCCGGCCGGTCATTGTGGGTACCTGGACTGTGGCCTATGATGCCTCCACCAGCCCGACCCGATCCAAACCACCCAACCAGAGGGAAAATCCATGAAGAAATTGCTCCTTTCCACGCTCATCGCCAGCGCGATCGCCGTGCCTACCGCCTGGGCCGCGCTCGACAAGGGCGCCGACGCGCCGATGTTCAAAACCAAGGCTTCGCTGAACGGTGCCGCGTTCGACTATTCGCTGAAAGACTCCGTCGCCAAGGGCCCGACCATCGTTTACTTCTATCCGTCGGCGTTCACCGGCGGCTGCAACGCCCAGGCTCACGCCTTCGCCGAGAACATGGACAAGATCAAGGCTGCCGGCGCCTCCGTGGTCGGTGTGTCGCTCGACAGCATCCAGCGCCTGAACGACTTCTCGAAAGATCCTGAATACTGCGCCGGCAAACTGCCGGTGGCCTCCGACGCCGATGGCTCCATCGCCAAGTCGTACGGTCTGGACGTAAGGGATGGTCGCGCTGGCATGAAGGATACCCGCGGCGTCGAGATCGATCACGGCTTTACCTCGCGCACCACTTTCATTGTCGGCAAAGACGGCAAGATCGCTGAAACGATCAGCGCCGATGGCAAGATGGCGCCGGTCGACAACGTCAATGCGGCGCTGGCGATCGTCGAGAAGATGAAGAAGTAAGTTCGGCGCAAGCAGTTCGCGTTAAAAACAAAACCCCCGCCGAGTTGGCGGGGGTTTTTGTTTTGTACTATGTTGCGATTGAAAGCGTCAGCCGATAACAGGGAAGGGTTTCTGGCATGGATGTCAGGTACTACATCGATCCGGTTACAGAACTGCCGCACATCTACAAC
>DATJXP010000287.1:0-3325 GCA_035500035.1 Candidatus Acidiferrum sp.
TGCCGCTTCACGCGGTTTTTTGCCCATGCGCAAATGTCGCACGATGTTTTCCACTTCGACGATGGCATCGTCCACCAATATCCCCACCACTAATGTCAACGCCACCAGCGTCAGGATGTTCAGCGTGTAGTCGAACGACCAGATCACGTAGAAGGTCGGAATGATCGACAGCGGCAATGCCGCCGCCGAAATCAGCGTGGCGCGCCAGTCGCGCAGGAACACCCACACCACGATCACGGCGAGGATGGCGCCTTCGACCAGCATTTCCATCGACGCATCGTACGAAGTCTGGATGTATTCGACGGTAGAGCTTGCTTCGGCGAACTTCACGTTCGGATATTGCTTTTTCAGTTCTTCCACCTTGGCGCGCGCCGCCTTGGCAACGCCGAGCGCGCTGGCGCCCCAGGTACGGACGATTTCGAAACCGATCACGGGTTTGCCGTTCAACAACGCCATCTGGGTTTGTTCGGCGGGTTGGTCGCGGACGTCGGCCAGCGCATCGAGGCGCACGTGACGACCATCGGGCAGCAGGATCGGCAACTCCTTCAGTTCTTCCACGGTCTTGACCAGACCGGTGGTGCGCACCGTTTGCTGCAAACCGCCGAGACGGGCTTCGCCGCCGGGATATTCGGCTTCGATGCGGCGCAGCTGCTTCGATACGTCGGAAGCGGTGGTATGCAGCGCGGCGATGCGGTCGGGATCGAGATCGACGCGGATTTCGCGATCGACGCCGCCGACGCGGGTGAAGCGGCCGACGCCGGGAATCGCCGTCATCGCGCGCGCCAGGTCGAGATCGACGAACCACGACAGCTCGGTGTCGGTCATTCTGTCGGAAGCGACCGTCCACGTGACGATGGCACCGCCGGAAGTGGTGTTGCGCGAAATGATCGGATCGTTGGAGTCCTGCGGCAGGTCGGAACGGATGCGCGACATGGCGTCGCGCACGTCATCCATCTTGTCCTGGATGTTCACGCCGAAGGTGAACTGGATCATCGTGGTGGACACGCCTTCATCCACCGTCGAGCGCAGCTCGTCGATGCCGGCCAGCGTGGCGACGGCATCTTCCACCCTGCGGGTGATTTCCGATTCCATCTGCGACGGTGCCACGCCGGGGTAAGTGACGGTGACCGTGACGACGGGAAATTCGACGTCGGGCCGGTCGAGCACGCCGAGCTTGGGGAAGCTGATCAGGCCGGCGACCGTCAGCGCGATGAACAGCATGATGACCGGAACCGGGTTCCGGATGGACCAAGTGACGAAATTCATCTCAGCGGGTCTCCACTACGTTGACCAGGTCGCCGTCGCGCAGAAAACCGGCGCCGTTGATGACGATGCTGGTGCCGGGCTTGATGCCTTCGATCACTTCGATGGCATTGCCTTGCAACGCGCCGGTCTTGATCAACTGGCGATGTACCTTGCGGTCGGCATCCACCACGAACACGTAGTTGTAGCCGTCGCTGCTGACCATGCTGGTCAACGGGATCGTCAACGCTTCGGCCTGGGTGTATTCGATGCGGCCGCGCGCGAACATGCCGGCGCGCAGCGACGGCGAAGCGTCGATATCGACATAGACCATGCCGTTGTGCGTGCTCGGGTTGACCGTCGGCGACACCATGCGGATCTTGCCTTTCTGCTCGCTGCCATCGACTGCGGTGATGACGATGGGCTGGCCGATGTTCAGCGACGGCAGGCTGCTTTCCGGTACTTCGCCGCGCCATTCGACGCGGCCCTGCCGCAACATGCGCAGCATTTCGCCGCCGACCTGGGCCAGCTGGCCCACCGTTACGCTGCGCGAAGTGATGATGCCGGCATCCGGCGCCTTGATGGTGGCAAACTGCAGCCGTACGCGGGCGGCTTCGAGATCGGCCTTGGCGCCGTCGAGACGCGAGCGGCCACCGAGGGCATCGCTGACCAGGCGGTCGAGGTCGGCGCCCGACAGCAATTGCTTGTCGGCCACGGCCTGGCCGCGCTTGAGCGAGACTTCGTAGTTGTCGAGTTCGGCTTCGCGCTGTTTCAGCGCCGCTTCCTTGGAATCGTAATCGGCTTGTAGCAGCGCGGTGGACAGTTTGATCAGCGGCTGGCCGGCTTTGACCACGTCGCCGACATCGACCAGCACGGCTTCGACGCGGTAACCGCCGACTTCCGGCGAAATCACCACGTCCTGCCAGGCATTGATGGTGCCGTTGACCGTCAGGTAACGTTTGAACTGGCTGGTTTCCGCCTTGCCGGCATTGACCGTCAGGCTGGCGTCGCTTTTCAGCGGGCCCTTGTTGTCCTCGGCTGCCAGGGAAGCAGAGGAGAGAGGGATTAAAGCAATGGAAAGCGCCAGCAAAGCCATTCCGACGGCGTGATTGTTGGCAAAACTGCGAGAGGGTGACATTGAAACATCCAGAAATAATGACTGACGGGTCAGTTTATCATGAGCCCCGGGTAAACGAGAACCATTGCTGCTATTTTCATTAAAATTTCACGCTTCACGATCCGTCGTTTTCCCCATATCAGCATGACGTTTACTCATCCATTCAGTCGATTGGGGCCGGATCAGGTGCTGGCCGCCATCGAAAGCACCGGTCTGCCCTGCGATGGCCGCCTGCAGGCGCTCAACAGTTACGAAAACCGGGTCTATCAGGCCGGGCTCGACGGCGGCGACGCCGGTGCCGAAACTGTAGTCGCCAAGTTCTATCGCCCCGGACGCTGGTCCGAAGCACAGATTCGCGAAGAACATGCCTTCCTGTACGAACTGGTTGCCGCCGAATTACCGGTGGTGCCGCCGTTGACCGCTGACGACGGTGAAAGCTTGCATCGCTACGATCCCTTTTTGTTTGCCGTGTTTCCACGGCGCGGCGGCCGGCTGCCGGAGCTCGATTTTGACACGCTGCATGCCGTAGGCCGCACGCTGGGCAAGCTGCACGCTGTCGGCAGCGTGCGTGGCTTCACGGCGCGGCCGGTGCTGAGCCCGGCCAGCCACGGCGATGCCAGTCGTCACTTCTTGCTGGAGCACGACTTCCTGCCGCCCGAGCTGTGCCGCGCCTACGAGACGCTGACTGCCGATCTGCTTGGCCGAATAGGCGACCTGTGGCGGCAATGCAGTCATTTGCCACGCATTCGCCTGCACGGCGACTGCCACGCCGGCAACATCCTGTGGCGCGACGGCCCGTTGCTGGTGGATTTCGACGATTGCCTCAGCGGCCCCGCAATGCAGGATCTGTGGATGCTGCTGAGCGGCGAACGCGAGCAGCAACAGGCGCAACTGGCGGAACTGGTGGATGGCTACAATACTTTCCACGATTTCAACCCCGCCTCACTGGCGCTGGTGGAAGTGCTG